>JAPUIR010000374.1 GCA_027296805.1 Chloroflexota bacterium
CAAGCACGTGGCGCTGATCGGGTGTGGATTCCAGTGTGGCGGTGAGCTCTTCGGGTCACTGAGCGAGGATATCCCTGCGCTGCTGGAGGAACTCGAGTCGGGCGCCGCCTACGTGGTCGTGCAGACGAAATCGTTTCGCGACGGTGAGATCCGAGGGCTTGTTGAGATCACGAGCGAGGATGATCCGCGAGTGATCGCCCTCGCGAACAGTAAAGACGCCGCCCGATCGAGCGTTGTCCGGCCGCGAGCGGAGACGGAAGACCACGGCTTCCCAGCCTGGGGCTGGGCGATCATCGTGGCGGGGATCGCGGCGGCTCTGGTGGCGTCGTCCACGGCGCGCCGGTGAGCGCGTCCAAGGCGTCCTCGCATCCGCCCGTTGGGGCGGTAGACTTCCGTCCGAACACCACAGCTCGCAATGCTGGCTCAGCGTGTCAGCTCAGAATGAGGAGACTGCATGATCTCAATTGACGACCGTATGGCCATCCTGGACCTCTGCTCTCGCTACAACTACTACGTGGACACTGGCGCAGCGGAGCGTTGGGCGGACACGTTTACAGCGGACGGCTGGTTCGAGAACCCGGACGGTCGGTCGCAAGGCCGCGACGAGTTGATTACGTTCGCGGTGGGCTTCGCGAAGCAGTACCCCGGGGCGATGCACTTCACGGACAACCATCTCTTCGAGCAGGATGGGGACGTGGTCAAGCACAAGTGTTTCCTGAGCTTCCAGATCCCCAGCGAAGGCCCTCCGGCGATCGCGCTGGTGGGCTACGAGGACAAGCTGGTCCAGGTGGATGGGGAGTGGAAGTTCAGGGAGCGACTGGTCGGGCCTTTGTCGATCTAGGGACCCGACCGGCGCTCGCACACAGCGTTGAGACTGCGCGTCTCGCGGGGCTTGGCGCCGCGCGATAACATCGATCAGACCCTATAGCGGGAGGCATCATCGATGACGGCTCTGCAACAGATGCGTATTCTCGATATGACGCAGTATGAAGCGGGCACCTCCTGCACGCAGGCGCTGGCCTGGCTGGGAGCTGACGTGGTGAAGGTGGAGCCTCCCGGCCGCGGCGATCCCGGGCGGCGGGTGCAAGTGGGTGAAGGGAACTCCCCCTACTTCATCAATTGGAACAGCAACAAGCGCAGCATCGTCCTGGACCTGAAACAGGCTCGAGGGCGTGAGTTGCTGCTGGAGATGGCGCCCCACTACGACGTCTTCGTGGAGAACTACGGCCCCGGGGTCGTAGAGAAGCTCGACATCGGCTACGAGGTCATGAAGTCGGTGAATCCGGGCATCATCTACGCGCGGCTGAAGGGCTTCGGGACCTCAGGACCCTACGCCAGCTACAAGTGCTTCGACATGGTGGCGCAAGCGGCGGCCGGGGCGTTCTCCGTGACCGGCGAACCCGACGGCCCGCCCATGCTGCCGGGGCCGACCACGGGCGACGCAGGCACCGGCGTGCAGCTCGCGCTCGCCATCACCGCCGCCTACGTGCAAAAGCAACAGACGGGCGAGGGCCAGCTGATCGAGATTTCCATGCAGGAGGCGATGACGTATTTCATGCGCACGCGGATCGCAAACGGGGCGGATTGGGGGCGGACCGCGGCGCCACGACTGGGGAACGGCACCACCGCACCGGTGAATCTCTACCCCTGCAGACCGTTCGGGCCGAACGACTACGCCTACATCATGGTGGTGACGACGCGGATGTGGGACGCCCTCTGCATCGCGATCGAGCGACCGGAGTTGGCGGTCGATCCGCGGTTCGAAAGTGGGACCCTACGTCGAGACAACTCCGATGCACTGTTCGAGGAGATCGAGCGGTGGACGCGGCAGCACACCAAGTACGAGGTGATGCGCATCCTGGGCGAGGCGGGGGTGCCATGCAGCGCGAACATCGATACACATGATCTGTTCGAGGACGAACACCTCAACGAGCGCGGTTTCGTTCACACGCTGGATCACCCCGAGCACGGCGAGATCCGTCTGCTGGGCTGGGCGCCGCGCCTGTCGAAAAGCCAGGTGCCGTTACGTCGCGCTCCGCTTATGGGCGAACATTCGGACGAGGTTCTGCGCGCGGACCTGGGCTTGAGCGACGACGAACTCGCGGAGCTGCGCGAGTCCGCCACGCTGGCCTGAGACAGCGCGGGGTTCACGGCGAAAGGAGTCGATGATGGCGAGCGCAGGGGACCTTCCCATTCGTGGCATCTATGAGGTCGTCATCCGCGTGGCCGACCTCGATCGGGCGCAGGATTTCTACTGTTCCACGTTGGGTCTAGACCCGGGGCTGATCGTGGACGAACGCGGGATGCGCTTCCTGCGAGCGGGCAACGGCGGCATGTTGGTGCTGCAACGGGCGGACGGGGAGTTCCCGCAGCAGCATTTCGCGTTCACGATCGAGGAAGGCGACATCGAAAAGTCCCTGGCGCGGCTCACGGAGGCAGGGGTGGAACACCGTCCGCCGGTGTTCCATGATTGGATGCCGGGGACCTCGATCTACTTCTCGGACCCGGACGGCCACGATCTGGAGCTCTTTGCGCCGCAAGGCGCGCAGGCGCCGTGAGTCCGCCACCCATCAGTAGCGACGAGTAAATCCGGCGACAGCAAAGGTTTCACCCAGGAGAACGGTCGTATACCGCTCTCCAATACTCTGTTGATCGCTGAAGTTGTTCGGCCTAGTCTCACATGGTGATCCATACGGGGTTGGAAGGACGACGGCCATGTTGAAGCGTTTCACGTTCCTGGGGGTCTTGCTCGCCACGCTGGCGCTGATCGCAGCGGCCTGTGGCGACGACGATGACGGCGGCGGCTCCGGCGGCGAGACGCTGAAGGAAGTGCAGGACCGCGGCACCATCGTGGTGGGGGTAAAGGACAGCCAGCCCGGGTTCGGCAACCTGGAGCCGGACGGGACCTTCTCCGGCCAGGATGTGGAATTCGCCCGCGCGCTGGCCGCAGCAATCTTCGGCGACGCCGGTGACGTCGAATTCGTGGTCGCGAGCGCAGCCGACCGCTTCGACCTGCTCGCGAGTGGCGAGATCGACGTCTTGATCCGGACCACCACCTGGACCTCCAGCCGCGATGTGGATCTCAACTCGCAGTTCGTCGCAACGACGTTCTACGACGGTCAAGGGATCACCGTCCGAGCAGATTCGGCGATTCAGTCCGTGACCGACCTGCAAGGTGCGACGATCTGCGTCACCAGCGGCACCACAACGGAACTCAACCTGGAGGTCCGGCTCAGCGAGCTCGGCATCGCGCACACGGCGCTCAGCTTCGAGGGGGACCCCGAGGTCTTGGCCGCGTTCATCGCGGGGCGCTGCGACGCTTGGACCGGGGACAAGGGCAACCTCGCCGGTCAGCGGGCCAGCTTCCCGGCCGACGCCGGTGGGCCGGATTCAGTCCGCATTCTTCCCGACACGCTCTCCAAGGAGCCTTTGGGACCGGTCGTCCGGGATGGCGACACCGAGTGGTTCGACGTGGTGCAGTGGGTGGTCTTCGGCACGATGCTGGCGGACGAGTTCGGTATCACCAGCGCCAACGTGGCGCAGATGGCCGCCAACCCGCCCAACAGCGATGTCGCTCGATTGCTCGGCGTCAGCTTCGACGGGGGCGCCGTCTTCAACTTCGGAGCGAGCCTGGGCTTGAGCCCCACCTTCATGCAGGACGTGATCGGCCAGGTAGGCAACTACGACGAGATCTACCAACGGACCATCGCGCAGGTCGGTCTGGCTCGGGCCGGCTCGCTGAACGCGTCTTGGCTGGAGGGCGGCCTGATCTACGCGCCGCCGGTCAGGTAGCGTAAATCGGTTCAGCGCGGGGGCCGGATCGGCGACGATGTTGATCCGGCCCTCCACGTGAGCGTCGCCCCCTGCCCATGACTGCATTCGTCCGACTGCGAGACTCCACGCGGCTGTCTGAGCTTTGGAGCCAGCGCCGGACGCGCCGCCTGCTTCTGCAGGCGGTTTTTCTTGCGCTGGTCGCGCTGGTGGTCGCCTACCTCGTAGTGCAGGCGCTGGACCTGAAGTTGAACTTCGGCTTTCTCTCGGGTCCCGCCGGGTTCTCACTCTCGCATCAGTGGCCGTCCGGGCTCTACGAGCCTTCCGATACACGCTTGGCGGCGTACGGGACGGGAATCGTGAATACGGTCCGGCTGGCGTTCCTGGGAATCCTGCTGGCCACGCTGATCGGCGTCGCCGCCGGCGTCGCCCGGCTCTCAAGCAACTGGCTCGTCGCTCGGATCGCGGCGACCTACGTCGAAATCATCCGCAACACCCCGGTCCTGATCCAGATCGTCTTCTGGTACACGGCCGTAATGCTCACGGCATTGCCCGAGATCGGCGAGAGCTGGAACTTCCTGGACGGTCTTTACATCTCGAACAGGAGCGTGGCCCTGCCCTTTATGCAGGCCGACGGCGCGTTCGGGCTCTGGGCGCTGGTCTTGTTAATCGGCGTGATTGTGGCCTACTGGACGCAAGGCCGCATCCGCCGTCGCGAAGAAGCCACGGGCCGGATCCTGCACGCGAGCACCCTCAGCTTCGTCCTCTTCGCGGCCATCGGCGGCGTGGCCTTTGCGGCCACGGGCTTCCCGCTGGTCAGCGACATCCCCGAATTCTCGACCACGGCCATAGGCATCTCGAACGTCGAAGGCGGGCTGCAGATCACGCCGGAGTTCACCGCGATCCTGCTGGGTCTGGTCTTCTACACCGGCGCGTTCATCGCGGAGATCGTGCGGGGGAGCATCCAGGCCTTGCCGAAGGGGCAGTCGGAAGCGGCGGCGGCGATCGGGTTGAGCGGATATCAGCGCATGACCCTCGTCATCCTGCCGCAAGCCTTGCGCACGATGATCCCGCCGCTTACCAATCAGTATCTCAATCTGACCAAGAATTCGAGCCTCGCGATCGCGATCGCGTATACCGAACTGGTCTTTGTGGGGCGCACGATCATCAACGGCGTGGGCCACGCGGTGCCGGTCTTCCTCCTGATTTTTGCGACATACCTCACGCTCTCACTGATCATCTCCGTGGTAATGAACGTGCTTAACCGACGTGTGCAGTTGGTGGGTCACTAATGGGAATGCCCGTGATCCACCCGCGGACCCTGTCCACCGAGCGTCCCTTCATGTGGCTGCTCGCGCTGCTGGCAATCGCTGGCGCCGCGGCCTTTCTCTGGTGGGCCAAGAACGAGTGGGCCGCGCTCGCGATCTTGCTGATCGACGGCCTCGCGCTCTCGCTCGCCGGCGGCAACCTCTTCCGCAGCCGCGCCAACATCGCTCTGACCGTCTTGACGAGCACTCTGCTGATCCTCGGCCTGTTCGAGTTGGTCGAATTCCTCTTCTGGGTTCCCAGTGAGGCTGATCCGACCAAGAACGTGTTTGATCCGGGTGAGCGATGGCGCGTGATCGGGGTCAACCGACGCATCCTCTTCGTGGGGCGCTTCCCGCAAGGGGAGGAGTGGCGGCTCTGGCCCCCCTTGTTCGTGGGGCTGGGCTTGTTGGGGCTCTCGTTCGGGCTCTGGGCCCGGCTCGGCCTGCGAGAAGCGGTGGCGGTTGCGTTGGCGATCGCGTTCGTCCTTGGCTTCCTTGCGCATGGCGAGAACGGCGCGCTGTTCGCGGCTGCCGCGGCGACAGCGGTCGCGGCCCACGTCATCGGGCGTCGCGCCGGAAGGTCGGCGCGGAGCCGAGACTGGGCGCGCAACCTGGCCGCGGTGGGTTGGGCGCTCGCAATGCCGTTCACGGTGATCATCATCGTGGCGTTCGGGGGTGTGAAGCCTGCGCTGTGGGGCGGGCTCACCCTCAACGTGCTGCTGGCCGTGATCGGGATCGGAGTGGGCCTGCCGCTGGGCATCCTCCTCGCCCTGCTGCGCGCCAGCTCGCTGCCGGTTGTGAAGGGCGTCGCGACGGCGATCATCGAGATCACGCGCGGCGGCCCCTTGATCGCCTGGCTCTTCATTGCCCGCTTCGTGCTGCCCGACTTCTTGCCGGACGCCCTCAACACGGACGTGATCGTGAACGCCACCATCATCGTCTGCCTCTTCACCGCGGCCTACGTGGCTGAGATCGTGCGCGGCGGGTTGCAGTCCGTGCCGCACGGCCAGGTCGAGGCGGCGCAATCGGTGGGGCTGAGCAACTTCAACATCACCCTCTTCATCGTGCTGCCGCAAGCGCTGCGGGCGGTGATCCCGGCGCTGGTCAGTCAGCTCATTTCGCTCTGGAAAGACACCACGCTCTTCTCGGTCCTGAGCTTCACAGACGCCCTCGGCGCGGGGCAATCGGCCTACGGCGGGCAGGCGGAGTTCATCGGCAAGCAGAAGGAGGTCCTGCTCTTCATCGCACTCCTGTTCTGGTCGGTGTCCTTCACCATGTCACGCCTCAGTCATCGCTTCGAGCGAGCGCTTGGGCTAGGAGTGCGATAATTCAGCCATGACCAACGATGCATCCGCCACGACCAGCAACAGGAGCAGCCGCAGCGAGCCGATCATCATCTGCGAAGGCGTGGAGAAGTGGTTCGGCGACTTCCAGGCGCTCAAGGGCATCAGCGTAGAGGTCACCGAGGGCGAGGTCGTCGTGATCTTCGGACCATCGGGCTCCGGCAAGTCGACGTTCATCCGCACGATCAACCGGCTGGAAGAACACGACGCGGGCCGCATCATCGTGGACGGGGTGGAACTGAATGACGACCTGCGCAATCTGGATCGGATCCGCTCCGAGGTGGGGATCGTCTTCCAACAGTTCAATCTCTTTCCGCACTTGTCAGTCCTGCGCAACGTGACGCTGGGGCCGCAGAAGGTCCTCGGCCTGCCCAAGCGCGAGGCGGAGGAAGTGGGCATGGCGCTGCTCGAACGGGTCGGCATTCCCGAGCAGGCCGCCAAGTTTCCCGCTCAGCTTTCAGGCGGACAGCAACAGCGGGTGGCGATCGCACGGGCGCTGGCCATGAAGCCAAAGATCATGCTGTTCGACGAGCCCACCTCGGCCTTGGACCCGGAGATGATCAAAGAGGTGCTGGACGTGATGAGGGAGCTGGCCTCGTCCGGGATCACGATGCTGGTCGTGACGCACGAGATGGGCTTCGCGCGCGAGGTGGCGGACCGCTTCCTCTTCTTCGATGAGGGCGAAGTGGTGGAGGAGGGGACGCCCGAGCACTTCTTCACGAATCCCCGAGAGGATCGGACGAAGCTGTTCCTCTCGCAGATTCTGTAGGCCGGGCGGACGGCTCGCTAGAGGGCGGGGCCCGCGAGAATGGCCGGATCGATGCGGCGCTCCAGCCAACGACCGTCGCCAGCGTCGCCCAGCAACTTCCCGTCGTCGACGACGATCTTGCCTCGGAGCACCGTGGTCACCGGATAACCTCGACACTCGAAGCCCTCCCAGATCGAGTAGTCGGAGTCGGCGTGGAGGTCGTCGAGGGTGATGGTGCGCTGGAGGTTCGGGTCGAGCACTGTGAAGTCGGCGTCGCTGCCGGGCTGAATCGCGCCTTTGCGTGGATACATGCCCAGAATGCGAGCGGCGTTGGAGGCGACAACGTCCGCGAAGCGATTGAGAGTCATGCCTCGCTCTTGTACCAGCTTTGTAAAGGCGACGGGCACGCGAGTCTCGATCCCGTTGTGGCCTCCGCAGACCGTCTCCAGCGTCTGCCCCGAGAGCTTGACCGCTTTGCTGGTCGTGTATTCGTCAGTGGCGGTGGTGGAGAGGCGGCCGTCCATCAGGCCCGCGATGAGGGCGTCGCGGTCGGCCGCGGACTTGAGCGCGGGATACGTATGAATCGCCGTGCCTTCCGGCTTGCGGTAGTCGTCCCCGGTGAAATGAAGATAGTGGTGGAGCGCCTCGCCATAGACGGGCAGACCGTCGGCGCGAGCCTCCGCGATCGCGTCGACGCCCTCGCTGGCCGTCGTGTGTACGAAGTAGACCCCGGCGCCGTGATACCGGGCGATGCGAATCACCGCGCGGAAGGCCACATCCTCCGAGAGGTTGCTGTGGACGAGGGGCAAGTTGTACCCGGCGTCGTTGCCCTCGGCGATCAGACGAGTCCGAGTCCGCTCGACGATCTCATCCTCTTCGGCATGCACCGCGAGGATGCCCCCTTGTTCAGCCACCACAGCGCAGACATCGGCCAGGCGGCCGTAGGGCACGCGGGTGCGGCCGAACGTGGTGAAGACCTTGAAGGAGGCGATGCCAGAGTCGACGGCGGCCTGAATGCCGTCGATCGTCTCTTGGGGCACATCCCCGGCCAGAATGTAGTGGAAGGTGTAGTCGGCATAGGAATGACCGTCGAAGACGGCCCGCCGTACAGCCACGTCATCAACGATCGATGGCCGCAGGCCCGCGGCGCTCGGGCGTCCGGGCGGCGCGAAGTCGACGATCGTCGTCACGCCACCGAAGAGCGCAGCCCGACTGGCGGCTTCGGGCGACTGGGTATAGACGTTCGGCGCACCCGCCCACTCCACGTTGACCCTCGTCGCGATGTGCGCGTGCGGTTCGATGCCGCCTGGCAGCACGATCTTGCCGCTCGTATCGAGCAGGGTCGCGCCGTCGGCCGGCAGGGTGCCGGGGGCGGCGACTGCCGCGATCTGCTCGCCCTGGACGCCCACGTCGAGGGGGCCTGCGAAGGTGGGCGTCACCACCGTGCCACCGCGCAGGATCAGGTCGAAGTTCATCACCGCACCTCCCTGGCACGCGAGGATACTGCCCGCAGGCCCAGCAAGCACCGCTGAGCGACCATAGGTTCAACCTGACGGCTAGGAACGGACGGAGGCGACGTGCGATGCCCGAAGCAGATGCAGACGCCCTGCGGGAGAAGACCGCGCTCCTCGGCGGCTATACGACGGGCGCCCTGGTCGCGGCAATGATGAGCGTGGGCGTGCGCCTGGGCCTGTACGAGGCCCTGCGTGGAGCAGGACCG
>JAPUIR010000375.1 GCA_027296805.1 Chloroflexota bacterium
CGCTTCCAGCACCCAGCGCCGCTGGTCGGCGAAGTCGATGGAGCGCTCAAAGAGGCGCTGCACGCCGACGCGTCGTTTGGCGCGCAGACTGGCGAGCGCGAGGACGCGCTCAGCGAGGAGGGGGCGGTCGACGGCAACGAAGTAGCCGCGCCGGACGACGGGTTCGATCGTGGTGATCAGGGAGCGAGCGTTGTTGGCGCGGTAGTCGCCGGCGTCGTGCTCGGCGGCGGCCAGGCGGGCGCCGAAGCCGTAGAGCGGGCCTTCCAGATAGAGCGGAGGGATGGTGGGCTCCAGCTCGGCGCGCTCCCGGGCGAGATAGGCGATCGTGTCCTGGTCGCCTTGCAGGGTGGCGAGGTGGAGTTGCAGATGAAGCAGCCGGTGGCGGCTCCAGTGGTTGCCAACGCTGGCACAGATCTCGAGGCCGCGGGAGCAGGCGTCATGAAAGTCGGCGAGGCGGCCTTCCGCGAGGAGACGCGAGGCATCGAGGACGAAGCGCTCGCCCTGACGCCAGCCTCGGTTGATCTCGCTGCCTTCGTCGACGGCTCTGTCGCTCCAGCGGCTAGCGGCGAGATGGTCGCCCTGCATGAAATCGAGTTGGCCGTGCAACTCCGCAGCGATCGAACGCCCACGAGGATTCGTGCAGTTCGCGAAGAATGCCTCGGTCTGCTTCAGCGCCGTAGCGGAGACCTGATGGGCCGCAGCTAGACAGGGGACTACCCGCCCGTCGACGGAGGATGACCTTGCCGCTTCGGAGGTAGCCTTCTCGAAGTCGATCGCGTGTAAATGAACCGTAGCTGTCATCCCACGCAGATCGATCTCGGGGGCTTGCGCGGCAGCGACGTGAAGGACGGATAAGGCCTCCTCGAGGCGGTTCTTCGCCATGAGTTGATAGGCACGCCACCTCGCAGCATCCGCCGTTGCCTGCGGGGTCAGACCATGCGACGCACGGCGCATCCGGTCGTGGGCTGCCTGCCACACCAACCGGGATTCCGAGCCAGTCATGCCGAGGAGATCAGAGCGTGCCTGCGTGAACTCCTCCGACAGTCCGCTGTCGGGGATGGGATCCCCTAACCGATCCGGGGATGGCAACCAAGTCCGGCTCTCCCATCCTTTAGCCATCTAGAGCCACATCCGTTGGGAGGAAACATGGGCGGCGCCTGCTTCGACATCGCTGAGATCATCACGCACTTGCTCGGTCAGACTGAGGTGCGGGAGGCCGTTGGGGCCGCTCGCGACGAATGGGAGGTCGTATCGGCGCTGAGTGAGCGTCTGGATCCATCCGTGCGAGCCACCTGGGACGCCGAAGCGGCCGCGATGCCACGCGGGATCATGCGCCACTTCGGACAGGCTGTGAGCGACGCCGTGCGTGAGGATCTGACCTTCCGCTTCGAGGGCACGCCGCCGGACGACGTCATGGGCAGCATGCGCGAGCGGGTGATTGAGGTCAGCTACCGCTACAGCGAGACGGAGATCGTGGCGCGGATGTCGCACACGATGCGACATCCGACGTGGCTGCCGGAATTGCCGGCCGCTGACCTTGCTGAGGTCTAAGCTGCCGGCGGAGCTGACCACACGCGAGTACGAGGTCGCGGAGTTGGCTTCGCTGGGCTGTAGCAACCGCGAGATTGGCGAGCACCTGGGTATGACCATCGGGACGGTGAAACGGCATCTGAGCACGATCTTCAGCAAGTGGGATGTTCGCAATCGCACGGAGCTGACACACCTGGCCGTCGCTGAAGGCTGGCTGCGCTCGCGTTCGTAAGGAACCCGGGCGTGCTGGTGAAAAGACTTCATGAGCCCGTCCCCCGCCACGCCGCCCGCACGGGTTCGCGCCCGCGTGGGCGGCGTAATCCGCAAGGTAGCTCGCCGCCCGAGAACTTGCTAGCGCAAAGGCTGCGCTATCTGGCTCGGCCAGACGGCGGCACCAGCGGGACCAGGCGGCTGGGGTCGATAGGGCCGCGCCCCGGGATTTGGCTCTCAGCGTGGTACGAGGAGCGTACGAGTGGCCCAGCTTCAACGTGGGCGAAGCCCATAGCGAGGGCATCGCGCTTGAGTTGGTCGAACTCCGCGGGCGGGACGTAGCGATCGACGGGGACGTGACGGGGGCTGGGCCGGAGGTACTGACCCACGGTGAGGACGTCGCAGTGGACGGCGCGAAGCTGGTGCAGGACGTCAAGGACCTCGCCGATCGTCTCACCCAGTCCCAGCATGATCCCGCTCTTGGTCACGGGGCGGGGGCTCCAGCCGGCCGCGGCGCGCAGGATCCCCAAGCAACGCTGGAAGTCGCCCTTATGCCGCACGGCCGGATAGAGGCGGGGGACCGTCTCCGTGTTGTGGTTGAAAATCTCCGGTTCGGCGGCCAAGACCGACTCTACGGCGGCCTGGTTGCCATCGAAGTCGGGGATGAGCAATTCGATAGTGGTGCCGGGCGAGAGGCGGCGGATCCAACGCACGGTGTCCACGAAAAGTGCGGCGCCACCGTCGGGGACGTCGTCGCGGTTGACGGAGGTGATGACGGCGTGGCGCAGGCCCATCCGCTCGACAGCCTGGGCGACCCGGCGCGGCTCGCCCAGATCGAGGGGGCCGGGGCGGCCGCTCGTGATCTGGCAGTAGGAGCAGGCGCGGGTGCAGACCTCGCCCAGGATCAGGAAAGTGGCGGTGCCACGCTCCCAGCACTCGCCCAGATTGGGGCAGTGCGCCTCCTCGCAAACGGTGTGGAGGCCGGAGTCGCGCATGAGATCGCGCAGACGCGTGTAGTTCTGCCCGGCGGGGAGCTTGGCCTTGAGCCAGGGGGGTTTGGGCTGTCGTGCCGCGGTCATGGCGCCCGGATCGTAGCAGCGGCGGTGGTCACCCCGCCCGCGCCGTGACCCAGGGCGCGGCTCGATTGACACTTCGCGCGGACGGCTCATAGCCTGACGCCCGCCGGACTCATCTGTGGCGCCCGCCGGAGACTCGCTGGGTTGTCGCCTGGAAGGAAGGGCTGTCGATGAGCGTAGACCTTTCGAACGAACAACTGCTGGGGATGCTCGAGCGGATGATTCTGATCCGCGAGTTTGAGGAGCAGGCCGCCACCCTGATGGAGGCGAACCGGATCCCCGGTGCGGTGCACCTCTACGTGGGCGAAGAGGCGGTGGGGGTGGGCGTCTGCTCGACGCTTAGCGACAGCGACTACATCACATCCACGCATCGGGGCCACGGGCATCTGCTGGCGAAGGGCGGCGACCCCAAGCTGATGTTCGCGGAGCTGCTGGGCAAGGTGGACGGCTACTGCAAGGGCAAAGGCGGGTCGATGCACATCGCCGACCTGGACCTGGGCATGCTGGGGGCCAACGGCATCGTGGGGGCGGGGCCGCCGATCGCGATGGGCGCGGCCTTCGCGGCGCGCTATCGGGGCGATGGGCAAGTGG
>JAPUIR010000376.1 GCA_027296805.1 Chloroflexota bacterium
GTCACGCGCGCGCCCGCTCCGACGGCGGCGCGACAGGCGTTGGAGCCGACGTTGCCCGATCCCACGATCACGACGTGCGCGGGCGGCACGCCAGGCAGGCCGCCCAGCAGCAGCCCGCGCCCGGGACCCGGTCGCTTGAGATGGTGTCCGGCGATCTCGACGGCCATGCGTCCGGCGATCTCGGACATGGGGGCCAGCAGAGGCAGGAAGCCATCGTCGCGGCGCACCGTCTCATAGCCGATCGCGATGCA
The DNA here is from genome assembly GCA_027296805.1 of Chloroflexota bacterium. Taxonomy (GTDB): domain Bacteria; phylum Chloroflexota; class Dehalococcoidia; order Bin125; family Bin125; genus JAPUIR01. The sequence continues at coordinate 252 of JAPUIR010000376.1, forward strand.
CTTGGAGCGCAGGATTGCATCGGTCACGTGGGGTTCGGCTGCCAGGTGGAGGTAGGTGAAGAGGAGCTGACCCTCACGCAGCAACTCGTACTCCGACGGCTGCGGCTCTTTGACTTCGCAGACGAGATCGACGCGGTCGTAGACCTCCTCAGGGGTCTCGACGATCTCCGCACCGGCGACACGATATTCGTCGTCGCTGTAGTTGGAGCCGACGCCCGCCTGCGTCTCCAGGAGGACTTCATGTCCGGCGGAGACGATCTCGGAGGCCCCATCCGGCGTCAACGCGACCCGGTATTCCTCGATCTTAGTTTCCTTGACCGTGCCTACACGCATGGTGCCCCCCAATGCCGCCTTGTGGGATCAGCGTACTAAAGGAGGCTGGACTGAGCGGAGCGCTTGCTTCGGTTCAGGAGGGCTCGTCGCGGAGGAGTCGCTCCGCTTCGGCCAGAGCGCGATCGGGATCGAGCGGCTCGTCGCGGTCGAGTGCGTCCAGCGCTGAGCGGTGTCGCTTGTCGAGTTGGCCGCTGCGCAACATCAGTTCCGCGATCTGCTGCAGCGCCCGCTCGATGTTCGCGTTCATGGTGGCGATGGCGTCGTCGCTGGCTTGATCATGTCGCAGAGCTGCGAGATCGTGACGACGGGTCTGGACTTGCAGGCGGAGCTGCTGCACCCGATGCCCCAGCGACTCGCGCTCCGCGGCGAACGCGCGATCCACGTATTCGCGGCGCGAGATGCCCATCTGAGCGGCCGCCTGCAGGCTCGTTTCATCGAGCCAGGGGTCGATTCCCGGTTGGTCGGTCATGCGCCACCCGCTATCGCGACGGGGCTTGCGTGGTGCAGGATCATGCGCCAGCTCCCGTTCTCCCAGACGAACGCGTTGGTCGTGGCGATCGGGCTGCCGGCGACCAGCTCACGCCCGACCACGATCGCGGTTGTGCCAAGGACCCTGGCGGATTGAGCCGCGCTGACGATCTTGGGTTGGTCGGGATTCTCCAAGATGCGACGCCAGGACTCGAGCACGGCCTCCCGGCCTTCCAGCACGTTCCAACCTGGATGCACGCAGGTGACGTCGTAAGTGTCGGACCAAACCCGCGCCATGGCGTCGGCGTCCTTGGTGTTGAAGGCATCGTAGAAGGCGGCGTTGGCGGCGAGCACCGGCCCCTCGCTCAGGTGGGGCTGTGCGGCGTCGCCGTCGGTGGTGGGTGAGAGCTGTGCCATGCGGCCTCCGTCCCGGGCATTCTACGCACGCAGGCACGGTGGCCGCTCGCCGCGCAGGGTAGGCCGCGGCGCGGCGCGCGAGCTGCCGCTGGACGAACAACAGGGTGGGAGTCGGTGATCGCTGGGATCAGGACGTACCCGGCGTTCGACGACTCCGCGCGCGCGAGCCGCGCGCGGATCGCGTTCGCGCCCCCGGCCGGCCTCCACGGGTGATGCGCTCCCAGGCGTCGCCGGAGTAGCTCAGCAGCATGAGGATGATAACGGTGGCCGCCCAGGTGCGGTTCGGCGCTCCCAGCTCATCCAAGAACGCCTCATAGGGGTCGGCGGTCAGCATGCCCACGTCGAAGTGGAGGATGCTGACGACAGTCAGCAGGAGCAGCGCCAGCAATGCAAGTGGATGTTGCAGGAAGTGCGCCCAGGCACGCCAGAGCACCGCGATGAACACGAGCGGTATGAAGAACGCGATGTAGTCGCCGATCCCCACCGAACCCCTCCACGACCTCGGAGCAAACGCTTGATGCGTCTTCCCAGCATAGGTTACCGGCGCGCGCATCCATGTCCGGATCCGCACCCGTACCGTGATCAGGAGAGCAGGGAGGCGATGGGCCTGTGTGGAAACCGGAGGCTGCGCGCGGGCGGGCTGGCCGTCGTTGGCCTGCTTGCGCTTGTCGCGGTCGCCTGCGGCGGGCGCGGCGATTCTGGTACCCCGCTGGGCCTCTACGATCCGACGGCCGCCGCCCAGTCGACCGACCAAACGCCAACCGTGGACGCGGAGTCCGCGTCGGGTGCCGCGGATCCGATCCCTCGCGCGCCCTTTCTCGATCCGAGCGCCACGGTCACCCCGGCGGGCGAGCCCATCATCCGCTCCGAGTTCCGCCCTCGCATCGATGCGTCGTTCACCCTGTGGGGGACGAACTGGAAGATCCGTCTGATCGACGTCAACGAGCTCGTCTCCGGAGGCATCCCGCGAGACGGCGTGCAGTCGATCGACGCGCCGAAGTTCCAGAGCTTGGCCGAGGTGGCCGGTCTCTACGGGGACGAGACTCCCGTGATTCGGGTGGAGATCGACGGCGACGCGCGCGCATACCCGCTCCAGATTCTGTCCTGGCATGAGGTGGTCAACGACGTGGTGGGTGGGGTACCCGTCGTGGTGACGTTCTGTCCGCTCTGCAATTCGGCGCTCGCCTACGAGCGCATGGTGGAGGGCGAGGTGTTCGAGTTCGGTGTTTCGGGGGCGTTGCGCAATAGCGACCTGGTCATGTACGACCGCACGACCGAGAGCTTGTGGCAGCAGATCGGCGGCAAGGCTCTGGTGGGGGACATGGTGGGCGCGGTGCTGACCCCGCGGAACGCCCAGATTCTCTCGTTCGCGCAGTTCCGGGCGTCGCATCCCGATGGGGTGGTGCTCTCTCAAGACACCGGGACCAGCCGCGAGCGGGACTATTCGATCAGTGCCTATCGCGGCTACGACAGCGTGTTCGCGGAGGCGGCCTTCGATGTCGCCAACGCGGAGGACCGGCGCCTGCCGCCGTTCGAGCGGGTGGTGGCGCTGCTGCTGGCGGATGAGGCGCTCGCGTATCCGTTCAGCGTGCTGTCAGAGCTACGGGTGATCAATGACCGACGCGCGGGGCGGCCCCTGGTCGTGTTCTGGACTCCGGGAACGGTGTCCGCGCTGGACGAGCGGGAGATCTTGGATTCCCGTGACGTGGGCAGCAGCGGCGTGTTCCGCGCCGAGCGGGATGGTCTGTCTCTGACCTTCAGGCCCGACCTTGACGACCCGAAATTGTTTCGCGATCAGGAAACCGAATCCACCTGGAACATCGTAGGAGAGGCAGTGGACGGTCCCCTGATTGGGACTCAGCTTGAGCCGTTGATCCACGCCAACCACTTTTGGTTCGCTTGGGTGGCGTTCGAGCCCGGAACGATCATTGTGACGAGCGAG
>JAPUIR010000377.1 GCA_027296805.1 Chloroflexota bacterium
CCGTTATCGTGTTCGTTCCCTGTGGAGCGCTGTGGATGAACCCGCGCATAAGTGCCTTCATCCACCATGCGCCCCAGACAGGGACACGAGAATGAGCGACAACTGGTGGGCGAGACTGATACAGGTCGGCTCACCGCCGCCGTCGGCAGTGTTTGTGGAGGCTCGCGATGAAGGTCGTCTTCGTTGAAGAAGTCGAAGGTACGGCGCACGTAGGGGAGATCAAGGACGTCAAGAACGGGTTTGCGCGCAACTTTCTGTTGCCGCGCAACCTCGCGGTTCCGGCCACGAAACACAATCTGCAACGCGCCGAGAAGCTGACCAAAGTGGACGCCGTCCGCCAGGACAAGCTCGACAGCGCCGCACAGGGGGTGGCGGACAAGCTTCAAGGCGCCCACGTCACTCTCACTGCGCGCGTCGGCCAGCAGGGCCGCCTTTTCGGGTCAGTCACGGCGACGGACATCGCCAGCAAGCTGAACGAAGAGACCGGCTCCGACATTGAGCACCGCCAGGTGCTGCTGTCCCAGGTGATCCGCACCTTGGGCACGCAGGAGTTGCGCGTCCGGCTCACCCGCAACGTCTTTGCGGACGTGACCGTCACGGTCGAGTCCGAAGACGGCACGGGGGAGCTGACCATCGCCGAGGCCGTGGAAGCGGTCGAGGCGGAGGAAGCGTCGGATGCGGAGGGTGCGGCCGAAGCCGCAGTCGAGAGCGAGGCCGAGGAGGCGTCCGACGACGCCGACGGGTCCGAGACGGCCAGCGAATAACGGGGTGTCCTCACGGCCGCCCCAGTGGGGGCGAACGTGGTTCTGGACCAGCAAGCACCGCCACACGATCCCGAAGCGGAAGCGACTGTGCTCGCGTCTCTCATGGTGGATGAGGAAGCGATCTCGCGTGTCGCGGCCTTCCTCCATCCCGAGGACTTCTTCCAGGACCGCCACGCTCTGATCTACGCCGCTGCCCTGGCGCTCTGGGACCGCACTGAGGCTCTCAACCAGGTCACGATCGCCCACGAACTCGTGCGGCAGGGTCAGTTGGAGGACGCGGGCGGCCTCACCTACATCAGCCACATCGTCGCCGAGCTGCCCACCGCCATCGGCGTCGAGTATTCCGGCAAGATCGTCCAGCGCGACGCCGTCTACCGCCGCATGATCGACGCCGCTGGCCAGATCGCGCGCATCGGCTACGCAGGAGGCCCCAACCTGCAGGAAGGGCTGGGGCGCTCCGAGACGCTCCTCATGGCGCTCCGCGGGGGCGAGCGTCTGCGCGACTTCGTTACCCTGCGCGACCTCCTGGAAAGCTTTCTCGGCCCGCCCGAGGAGGAGGAGGGTCGCCTTGCTGAGCCGGCTCGCACCGGCTTCGCTGAGCTCGACAAACTGCTGGGCGGCCTCAAACGCTCCGACCTCGTCATCCTCGCCGCACGCCCCTCGGTCGGGAAGAGTGCGCTTGCCCTGGCCATGTCGCAGAACCTCGCCGTCGGCCAGGGCGGCCGCGTTGCGTTCTTCAGCTTAGAGATGTCGGCGGAGCAGCTCGCCTCCCGCTTGGTCTCCGCCGAGGCCGAGGTCGAGTTCCAGCGCCTGCCCTGGGGCCTCCACAGCGAAGCGGAGGAGGGCCGCATCAGCCGTGCCATCGGCCACCTCTCCCGGGCCGAGATCTACATCGACGACACCCCCGGCATCACCGTCGCTGAGCTGCGCGCCAAGTCCCGGCGACTGCACCACGATGTCGGTGTTGACCTCATCGTCGTCGACCACCTTCAGCTCATGCACACAGGCGCGGGCATGGAGGGCAACCGCGTCGCCGAGATGAGCTACATCTCGCGCGGGCTCAAAGAGCTCTCCCGCGAACTCGAGATCCCGGTACTGGCGCTCTCGCAGCTCTCTCGCGCCATCGAGCAGCGCCACCCCCACACGCCGATGCTCTCCGACTTGCGCGACAGCGGTTCGATCGAACAAGACGCGGACGTCGTCATGTTCATCTATCGCGAGGATATGTACGTCGGCGCCGACGATTGGGACGACCTCCACCCCGACGAGCCCGAGGCCTACCCCAACGGCGATGCCCAGATCATCGTCGCCAAGCACCGCAACGGCCCCACCGGCACTGTGCATCTGCGCTTCGTCAAGAAGCTCGCCAAGTTCGAGGACTTCTTCGTGCGCAACGAACCCGGTAGCGATCTTCAGCTCGCTGAGGAGGCCGGCCTCACCGCCGCACAGCCCGCTGCACAGCCCGCCGGGCCCGGCACGGGGCCCAATGGCTCCCCCGACGACGCCCAGTGGTCCCTGGACGCATACGACGATGACTAGCGATCGAACTCCCTTCCGAGGCTTTCCCGCCGGGTCGCGGGCCGTTCCGCTACCCGCGGCGATGCTGACCGACGTCTTTCCCGGCATGCGGGACACGGCGGAGCTCGTCGTCACGCTCTACGCGACCGCCGCCGTTCTGCGCCAGCGCCGCTATCCGCGCCTGGTCGATGTCGAGGCGCTGCGCGCGGAGCGTGCGCTCGTCGAGACGCTGGCCTCGCTCCTGCCCCAGGACGATGTCGACGCCGCCTTCCGCCGGGGACTGGACGGCGCCATCGAGCGGGGCGCCCTGCTCGCCGTCGACGCTGTGCAGCAAGGACAGCAGCGGCCGCTCATCACGCTCAACGCCGACGCCGACCGTCGCGCGGTCGAACGCATTCAGCGCGGTCAGCTCGCCGCCGCCGTCCCCTGGGAGTTGGTCCGCCGCCCGGCCCCCACGCCGCGCAGCGGTGGCATCTACACCACCTACGAACAGGCGATCGGCCCCATTACCCCGGCCATCGCGCAGGAGCTGGCCGAGGCCGAGGGGCTCTACCCGCCTGAGTGGGTGCAGGACGCCTTCCGCGAAGCAGAGGAGTTGAACAAGCGCAGTTGGCGCTACGTGAAGCGGATCTTAGAACGCTGGGATCAGGAAGGACGAGGCGATGAAGCGTCTGGGCGAGATTCTCGCTGGCGACCCGACCCTCGGTTCGAGCACCTCAGCCGGCGCTGACCTGGGGCCGGTCGAACTCGACCCGCCCGAGTGTCCCCGCTGCAACGACGCGGGCTTCGTGCGCCTCGAGCGCACAGTCGGCGAACCGCAGTTCGGCGAGATCGTGCCTTGCGAATGCGCCAAGAGTCGTGCCGGCGCGGGCCAGGCCGAACGGCTGCAGCGCTACAGCAACTTGGGGCCGCTGACCGCCATTCGCTTCGATTCCCTTGCGCAAGACGGTTCGTCCACGCTGCGCGCCGCCGCTGCGATCGCCGCCGCCTTCGCGCGCGGCGAGCCCCTCGCCGATGCGCCGGACGACGGGCCAGCATCGTGGCTGCTGATCTACGGCGACCAGGGTGCGGGCAAGACCGCGCTCGGCGCTGCCATGGCCAACGACCGTATCGCCCG
>JAPUIR010000378.1 GCA_027296805.1 Chloroflexota bacterium
TACAGAGCAGCGCAGCATCGAGGCGCGCGCACTCCAGGCGCAACGGATGGACTCGCTGGGCAATCTCGCCGCCGGGATCTCGCACGACTTCAACAATCTGTTGACGGTGATCGGCCTGAGCCTGAGCGAAGCCGCCAAAGTTGCCGGCCACGAGGCCATGCCGCTCCTGCGCGCCGCCGCCGAGGCGACCGAAACCGCGACGGAGTTGACGCAGCAGCTTCTCACAATCGGTCGATCGACCGACGCGACGCACAAGCCAGTGGCGGTGCAGCCGATGGTGCAGGACCTATTCGAACTCCTAAGACGCACCTCCGATCCCAATGTGGAGTTCGCTGCGGAGGTAGACCCCGAGGCGATCCTGCTGGGGTCCGAATCACAGATTCACCAGGTGCTGTTCAATCTGGCGCTCAACGGGATTGAGGCGATGCCGGGCGGGGGCAAACTTCAGATCGAGTGCGCGCGCGCGGCCCACGCCGACGTCCCTGGGCAGCTACCACTCAGGCCAGACGGTTACTTGCGGCTGATCTGCAGCGACACCGGACAGGGCATGGAGCCCAGTGTCGTAGACCGGATCTTCGAGCCGTACTTCTCGACCAAGGGCGATTCCGGCAACGGACTGGGCTTGGCCATGGTGAACCGGATCGTGCGAGACCATGACGGAGCGATTGAAGTGCAGAGCGCCGCGGGCCAAGGCACGTCGATGGTCATCTATCTGCCGGCGGCGGCCGCCGAATCGACGGAGGAACGCGCCGAACAGAGGTCCGCTCCAAGATCGCGGATGCCGGCTCGTCACTTGGTGGCGTTGGTGGTGGATGACCGCGAGGAGCTGCGGTCGATCTGTTCGGCGATGCTGCGCCGGGCAGGCTTCGGCGTGCTTGAGGCGAGTAGCGGCGACGATGCCGTCCGTTTGGTCACCGAGACGGGGACAGAGCCAGACCTCGCCTTGATCGACGCCGCGATGCCGGGGATGTCGGGTCGGGAAACGGTGGACGCGCTTCGCGACCGCTTCCCCACGATCAAGGTGCTGTTGATGAGCGGCTTCGCCCCAAGCACGATCGAAGGCTACGACCCGGTGGAAATGAGCTTCCTGCAAAAGCCGTTCGATTCCGACGCGCTGATGGCAGGCGTACAAGAGGCGCTGGCCGCGGACTAGGAAGACCCTAACTTCACGCGAAAGAGGCCCCGCTCTCGCGGGGCTTCTTGGTGTCACGGCGTGATGTGGATCTAGTCCCCGGAGGCTCCGACGGCTTGCTTGCCTGCGTGCTGCTGCTCCAGGTAACGCGCGGCGTCGGCGGCGACCGCGGGGGTGTGCGAGACATCGCTCTCATCGAACACGGTCGTCCAGGCGGCGAACTCGAGGAGGATGCCGTCGGGGTCGAAGAAGTACATGGAACGCACGAAGGTCGCATCGGTCCACTCCATGCTCACCTGGCTGGGCGAGTTGTCGTGGTTGATGATGGGGGTCACGCGGACGCCCGCCTCGACAAGGCGCTCTCGGTACTCCTCCATCTGCTCCGGCTCCACATCGAAGGCGACGTGGTTCATGGAGGCGTGAGCGGTCGTCAACTCGGCCTTGGGGTTGAAGAAGGTCTCGGTGTCGGGCGAGGAGACGCCTTGCTGGGCGTCGGGAGCGCCGGGGAACCAGAAGAAGGCGAGGGAGTCGCCGTTGCCGATGTCGAAGAAGAAGTGCTGGCCCATGCCGGAGGGTAGGTCGAGTGTCTTGATCAGCGGCATGCCGAGCACGCCACTGTAGAAATCGACGGTGCGCTGCATGTCCTTGCAAACAAGGGCGAGATGGTTGATCCCACGCAGGCTGAACTTCTGGTTGTCGCGCTCAGGGTTGTTGCTCTGGGGCACGGGAGACTCCATCCCTCGACATCGCGGGTGTGACGCCTTATCTGCGTACTCTAGCCCTTTCGACGGCCCCGCGGTTGGACTCCGACCCTACGTGCGGCCGCCCGTGTCGGCCCCCTGAGCGACGGCGATCTCCGCGATGCGCAGCATCGCTTCGCGCCGGGCGCGCTGATCGTCGCTCATCTTCTCGAGTTCCGATTCGGCGACCGTCATGCCGTAGGACTCGTAGACCGGGATGTCCTCGTCGGCCATCTCCGCCACGACCTCCTTACGCTTGAACGCTTCCTCGACGTAGGGGGCGAGTTCCTCCTCCTTGGCCGCGATTCGTTCAGCCTCGTTCTCCTTAAACTCGGGCATGACGTCGGACGCGAAGAGATTCAGCGCCTCCATGATGTGCTCGTGCTGGTTGTTGCCCGCTTGCTGGATGAAGACCGTCTGGTCCACGCCGGCCGCCTGGAACTTGCGCAGATGCTCGCGCTGCTCGTCGGGCGTGCCGATGCCGCCCTCGCCGCCCTCCTCCGGCAGGTGATCCTTGACCATCTGAAACGCCTTCCAGACGTCGGTGCGGCCGGGCTTGTGCTTGCCGAAGGCGTAGTGATGACCCAGCGCGAACTGGAAGAAGCGGAAGCCGTCGCGACCGCGTCGCACGGCCTCGTCGTGGTCGTGGTGCAGCGAGAAGGAGGTCACCATCGCGACGTTGGGATTGACGGCATGACCGATGGGAACGCATTCGGCCTTGAAGGTGGTGTAGTAGTCGTCCACCCACTTCTTCGCTTCCTCGGGATCGACGAAGGCAAAGGTGAGCGCGCCAATACCGAGTTGGGCGGCGAGGTGGATCGTCTCCCGGTTCGAGCAGGCGACCCAGATCGGCGGATGGGGTTTCTGGACGGGCTTGGGCACCACGTTGCGCGTGGGCATGGAGAAGAACTTGCCTTCGTAGCCCGGATAGGGGTCCATCGCGAGCATGTTGGCGACCTGCTCGGTGACCTCGCGCCACATCTCGCGCCGATCGTCCGGCGTCACGCCGTACCCTTCGAGCTCCGCGCGAGAGGCCGATTCACCCGTGCCGAACTCGACGCGACCGTTGGAGACGAGGTCAAGCGTGGCGATCCGTTCGGCGATCCGGGCGGGCTGGTTGTAGCCGGGCGGCATGAGCACGATGCCGTGCCCGAGCCGGATGTTCTTCGTGCGCTGGGATGCCGCGGCGAGAAAGACTTCCGGGGCGGAGGAGTGGGAGTACTCCTCCAGGAAGTGGTGTTCCACCTCCCAGGCGTGGTCGATGCCCAGGTTGTCGGCCAGTTCGACCTGATCGAGGGCGTCCTGGAAGAGCTGGAGCTCGCCACCCTCCGTCCACGGCTTGGGGTATTGGTGCTCGTAGAAGATGCCGAAGCGCATACGTGTTCCCTTGCCTGTGATGCCGACGGGCCGCGAGGAAGCGTAGCTGATCTCCGCTCGGCGGACCGTGTCTTCAGTCTGGTGGAGCGATCTCTTCGATCGCGAGCGGGCGGCGAGAGGCCGGATCCGCCACCGCGATGCTGACATCGCCTGCCAGAACCGCCTCCAGGATGTCCCCGCAGACGACACCTCGCCAGCCCTGCATGAGATCGGGGAGCTTGTCGGGCGAGCGGCCGGTGAGGTGCCAGCGCAGCAACTCGCGCAGATCCGAGGCGGTGCCGACGAGAGCGGCATCGATCTCCTGATCGGCGCAGGTCTCGTGCAGGACGGCTTCCAGGAGCAGGGCCAGCATGCGAGCCGTGGACTGCTGGCGGGCCTCGCGCCGGGACTCGGGCAGCTCCGCGTCGGGCAGGTCGCGGGCGCGCCGCAGGCAGTCGAGCAACTCGCGTACATCCCCGGCGTTGCGTTTCTCGAAGCCGCGCAGACGGCGCAGTTCGTCCTCATTGGTGGGGAGCGAGCTGGCCGCGGAGGCGATGAGGTCGTCTCGCAGGATGCGCTTGCGGGGCAGGTCGCGTCGCTCCGCGAGGTCTTCGCGCCAGAAGTAGATCTCGCGCAGCGCCGCCAAGGAGCGGCGACTCAAGCCCTGCGCGCCCGACACACGCCACCAACGCGGATTGCGCAGATCGTGCTCGATGGCGTCCAGCTTGCGTTGCGATTCTTCGATGTACCAGGCGAGACGGCTGGACCGGTCGAGCTTGATCGCAATCTCATCGCGAACGGCAAGGAGGTGGACGACGTCTTCCGCGGCATAGCTGATCTGCGCGGCGGCGAGCGGGCGGCGAGTCCAGTCGGTGCGGGTCTGGTTCTGCCGCATATGGATGCCGAGCACCGCCTCCACGAGGCTGCTGTAGTTCATGGGATAGCGGTCTCCCGTGAACGCCACCGCGAGCTGCACATCGAATAGGGACTGCGGCATCCGGCCCGTCGCCATCCAGCAGAAACGAGCCTCTGCCTCAGCGCCGTGCATGACGACTTCGACGGCCGGATCGGCGACGAGTTCCCAGATCGGCTCAACCTCGACGGCGAGCGAGTCGATCAGAGCGGTCGCGTCGGGCGTGGCGACTTGAATCAGGCTGAGCTCGGGGGTGTAGGTGTGCTCAGTGACGAACTCAGTATCCAGGGCGAAGATGGTGGTCTGCCGGATCTGCTGACAGAGTTGATCGAGTTCCGCCGCGCTGCTGAGGATGGGGACGTTCGTGGCCACTGCCCGATCCTATCTGAGGGAACGGCCCGACGCTGCGAAACACATCTGCTTGGCAGAAGGGCGACTGTCCGCAGCGCAGACGCGTGATATCGTGCTGATCTGTTCCACCGAAAAAGGGCGCGATGAAGGTCCAAGTCTCCGTCAAGAAACGCTGCCGCGATTGCCAGATCATCCGCCGCAAGGGGCGGGTGTACGTGATCTGCAGCGCCAATCCGCGCCACATCCAACGCCAGGGCTAACCTGCGGCGCCCCGCGCAACCACGGCGATGCGCGTGTCGCCGCGCAGGCCGTAGACTGACCTGGTGAGCGCACTCATTCGCACCCTGTTTCTCTGGCTCTCCAGGCGTCGCCGCGCCGGAGATTGGCTGGAGAGCGTCCCCCCAGCCGATCGTCTTCTGCGCCGTTTCGTCGCCGGCCGCAACCACGACGAGGCGATCGAGACGGCCCAGACCCTCGTCGAGCGAGGTTTCCGGGTGACGTTCTCGCTGCTGGGCGAAGACGTCGCCGCGCCGACCGATGCAAACGCCGCTGCGGACGAGTACCGAACCTTGTTGGAGAGGATCGCGAAGGCCGGGCTGGCATCGGAGTCCAAGATCGCGGTCAAGCCCTCGCTGCTGGGGCTGGGGCTGAACTATGAGACGGCCCTGGGGAATCTGTTATCGGTGCTAGAGGCGGCGCGCTGGGTAAGCGTCGCGGTCGAACTCGACATGGAGCGCTCGGACAGCACGGACAACACGCTGGCGCTGTTTCGAGCCGGGGTGCGGGAGACTCCCACCCTCGGCGTCGCGATCCAGGCCTACCTGCGGCGGAGCGGCGGAGACGTGCAAGCGCTGATCGACCAGCGAATCGCCCACGTTCGTTTGGTCAAGGGCGCGTACAGCGAACCCGCGGAACTCACCTACTCGTCGCCGGCGCGGATCGAGAAGTCGTTCCACGACCTCGCGCGCGTGCTCCTGGACGCCAAGTCCATCGAGGGCGGGGCGTCGCTGGGAGTCGCCACGCACGACATGCGCCTGATCGCGGAGGCGCGGACACGGGCCTTCCGCAAGCAGACCCCCGCCGACCGCTGGGAGGTTCAGATGCTGTACGGCGTGAAGCCCTCACAGCAACAAGCACTGCTCGACCAGGGCTACGCGGTTCGGGTGTACCTGCCCTATGGCCCGCACTGGTACCCGTACTTCCTACGCCGGATCGCGGAGCGGCCGGGGAATCTTTGGTTCGCCCTGCGATCGGTGTTCTCGCGCTGAGCGGTCCGCGACAGAGCGAAGGCGCTGGGTCGGGCTATTCTGCGCGCGCCCGCGGTGCCGGGCGGGAGGATCACGATGGATTTCGCGCTCTCGGGCAAAGTGGCGGTCATCACCGGCGGGAGTGAGGGCATCGGGGCGTGTACGGCGCGACTCCTCGCCCGGGAGGGCTGTGATGTCGCGATCGGGGCGCGGCGCGAAGAACCGCTGCAAGCGACCGCGAGCGCCATCCAGCAGGAGTCCGGACGAGTGCCGCTGGCACTGTCAACGGACGTGACCTCGGCGGAGGACTGCGCCGGGCTCGTGCGTGCAACGATCGAGCGGTTCGGCGGGATCGACATCCTCATCAACAACGCAGGCGCGTCTTCGGCCCAGCCGTTCGAACAGCTGGACGACGAGGTCTGGCAAGCGGACCTGGACCTGAAGCTCTTCGGCGCGGTGCGGATGGCGCGGCAGTGTCTGCCCTCGATGCGGGAACGGGGAGGCGGGCGCGTAATCAACGTGCTCAACATCGGCGCGAAGCAGCCCGGGCCCGGATCGATGCCGACTACCGTCAGCCGCGCCGCGGGCCTCGCCCTGACCAAAGCGCTGAGCCGCGATGTCGCCGCCGACAACGTCTTGGTCAACGCGGTGTGCATCGGATCGATTAAAAGCGCTCAGTGGGGACGCTTCCGAGAGCAGCGGGCGCCTGAGGCCACGGAGGCCGAGTTCCTGGCCCAAGTGGGGCGCAACATCCCCCTGGGACGGATCGGCGAGACGGAGGAGGCGGCCAACCTGATCGTGTTCTTGGCCTCGGGAGCCGCGTCCTATATCACCGGAACCGCAATCAACGTCGATGGCGGCGCCTCGGGTACCTGGTAGCCATGCCGGAGGAAGACTGGCTGGTCAGTCTCGACACGATTCGCCGCTCTTATGCCGGCGGCCAGGGGCAGGGCGACTCACGCCTGTTTGATGTCGAGTTGGTGGACGTGGGGCGTGGGACCACCGTGTTCCGGCTGCCGATCAATGAGCGCGTGGGAGGCGGCGTCAATGGCGGAGTCCACGGCGGCGTGATCGCCGCACTCGTCGATATCGGGGTGGTGTCGGCCACGCTCAGCGCTTGCACGCGAGCGGACCAGATGCGCGGCACCGCCGAGTTAAACGTGTCCTATCTGCGTCCGGCACAGGGCGAGGCGCTGATCGTGACCACGACGATCATCAAGAAGGGCGGTTCGCTAGCGGTGGGCGATGTCGACGTGCACAATGACCGAGGCGTGCTCGTCGCCAAGGGGCGCGCGACGTACGCCTTGGGCCGCGCCCCCTAATCGAACACAAGGAAAGCCGCCATGCCACGCAAGATCGCC
>JAPUIR010000379.1 GCA_027296805.1 Chloroflexota bacterium
GAGAGCTACGTCGCGGCTGTCTCCATCGACGACGCCGGCCTGGAGGTCCGTACCACCGATTTCAACGCGTTCACGGCCTCGATCGCGGGGCTGATCCAACGCAGCGGCGTCACGCTGCGAGAACTTCGACCCTCGGACCAGACGCTGGAGAGCGTCTTCTCCTACTTGGTGAAGAAATGACGCGCGCGCTGATCGTTCTGACCCTGCGTCAGCTCGCTGGACGCCGACGCGCGCTCTTCCTGGTCATCCTGGCTTTCATCCCGGTCGCGGTTGCCCTCTTCTATCGTTTCGGCAGCGATCACGTCGATCCGGTGGAGTTCGCCCCCGACATGCTCGACGCGTTGGTGCTCGCCGTCGTCCTGCCGCTAACGGCACTCGTGTTCGGCACCGCCGCTCTCGGCGCTGAGATCGAGGACGGCACCGCGGTCTATCTGCTCTCCAAGCCCATCGGGCGGCGTCGCATTCTGATGGTCAAGATCGGCGTGGCCACCGTCGCGACTGTCGCGCTCGCGTTGCCCTCGACGTTGCTCACGGCGCTAATCACGTTGGGCGGCGACGATCCCTACGGAATCAGCGCGGGCTTCGTGCTCGCGGTCGTGGTTGGCGCGACGGCGTACTGCGCCCTTTTCGTGGCCCTCAGCGTGCGCACCAGTCGGGCACTGCTGATCGGGCTCGTCTACGTCTTCGTCTGGGAGGGCATCGTTACGAACATCTTCGAAGGCACCCGCTGGGTCTCGATCCGCGAGTACATGCTGGGCCTGGCCGATCTCGTCAGTAGCGCGCCCGCCAGAGCTCTCGAGGCAGACCTTGGGGGCGGCAGCGCTGCAGTGGCAGTGGTCATCCTTTTCACGCTCTCGGTGCTTCTGGGGGTGCGGCTGATCCAGCGCTTCGAGGTCGGCGAGCGCCTCTAGATCCGGCTGGGGCGTGGCCCCAGGCCGCTTTGCAAGGCGACCTCCCGGGCGCTCCAGGGGACAGCGCGGTCGCTTAGAGCCGACGTATCCTGGGATCGATGCCAGCCGTCCCGTCGCCAATCCGAATAGACACGACACGGATCACGAACGGCGGCGCGCTCTGAGCGCGCGCCCTCCGATCCGCGAGCCAGCCGGCGCGCGCCTGGGCCTAACGCGGCGGGTGATTCTGCTGTTCGGCCCGTACCGCTGGCATGTGCTGGCGCTCGCGGTGATGGTGACTGGGTCCGCGGCACTGTCGTTGTTCCCGCTGCGCCTGCTGGGAACGATGGCCGACAAGGTCATCGACGGTGACCTGGGGTCCCTCGATCTCCTGTTCGGTATCTACGTAGCGATGGTTGTGAGCGGAGCGCTGCTCGGGGTTCTGCAGGGATACGTCAATCAGATCGTCGGGCAGGGCGTCATGCTGCGGCTGCGCTCGCGGCTGCACGATCACTTGCAGCGGCTGCCGATGCGCTTCTATACGCGCACACGAACCGGCGAGATCTTGTCCCGCGTCACCTCCGACGTGAACGGCATTCAGCGCACGCTGACCGACACATTCACTGACTTCATGACCAACGCCAGCATCTTGACGATCGCCTTCGTGCTGATGTTCACGCTCTCGTGGCAGCTCGCGCTGATCGCGCTGGTTGTGGTGCCACTGTGGTCGTACCCCACGATGCGGATGGGATTGCTGCAGCGTCGGCTGTTGCAGCGCTGGCACGTGGAGAGCGCCAACATGGCGGCGCATCTGGAGGAGACGTTGTCCGTCTCTGGATCGATGTTGGTCAAGTCGTTCGGGCGGCAACCATACGAGCGCGATCGCTTTGAGGAGACCAACGCGAACCTGCGCAGCCTCTCGCTGCGACGAATGATGGCCGCGCGCTGGTTCAACATGGGATCGAGCCTCTTCTCGACGCTGATCCCCGGCATCGTCTACTGGTATGGCGGGCGTGCGGTGGTGGACGGCGACATCTCGATCGGCACGCTGGTGGCGTTCGCGCTGCTGACCCAGCGCGTCTTCGGTCCCTTCGCGAGCATCGCCCGGATTAACGTGACGATGCTGTCGTCTCTGGCGCTGTTTGAGCGAATCTTCGAGTACCTGGACGAGGATGTGGAGATCGAAGAGCGCGCTGACGCCGTCGCTCTCAAACCCGCGCGCGGCTCGATCGCGTTCGAGGGGGTGGACTTCGCCTACGACGCCGGGGCACGTTGGGCGGTATCGGATCTCTCCTTCCGGGCCGAGCCGGGGCAGATGACGGCGCTGGTTGGCCCGTCGGGCGCGGGCAAGACCACGATCACCTACCTCCTCCAGCGGTTCTACGACCCGCAGGGGGGTGTGGTGCGGTTGGACGGACACGACCTGCGCGAGCTGACGCTAGATTCCGTCTCCACGGCCGTGGGGGCGGTGATGCAGGACGCCTATCTCTTCCATGACACGCTCGCCGAAAACATCCGTTACGGCCGGCTGGCCGCGAGCGACGCGGAGGTGGCCGAGGTGGCGGAGACAGCGGGGCTCTCCAGCTTCATTGCGCAACTGCCGGAGGGGATCCAGACGGTCGTGGGGGAGCGAGGCTACCGCCTCTCGGGCGGCGAGAAGCAGCGCGTGGCGATCGCGCGCGCGATCCTGAAGGACGCACGGGTGCTCGTGCTGGACGAGGCGACGGCGTCACTCGATTCGAAGCTGGAGCGCGAAATTCGGGAAGCGACGCGGCGCCTGGCGCGAGGACGCACGACGCTGGTCATTGCGCACCGGCTCTCAACCGTGCTGGCCGCGGACCAAATCCTGGTGCTGGACGGCGGCCAGATCGTCGAACGAGGGCGACATGCAGAGCTGCTCGCGCGGCGCGGGCTCTACGCGTCGCTCTACGAGGAGCAATTCGCGGAAGAGGCTGGCGGGTTGATGGATCCTGCGGCGGGGGGGTCGTAGCCGATCCAGCCGTTGGGCCTCAATCCGTCAGCAGGCCTAGGCGCCAAAGGCCTCGTGGATCGGGGTGGCGATCGACTCGATCAGCTCGACGCCATCGTCGAGGCTGTGCAGACCCTGGGTGAGAACGACGATGACGTAGAGCGGGCCGCCGTCGACCACCCGTGCATAGCCAGTGCTGTGGATAAGCCAGCTGTCGTCCCACTCGACCCAGCCGTTCTTGACGGCCATGGTCACCCCCGTGGGCGCCCCCGCCGACACGCCCCAGGCCTGCGCTGGCGCGACGCCTTCTAAGAGGGCAGCGGCGTCGGCGGCGACCATGGCGTCGAGGGTCTCGCCCGTGGCGATCGCGGCCAGAAGCTGGGCGAACGCATCCGCGGTTGTCTCCCCGCCGCCCCAGTGGTCGCGGGTGGGCACAGCGTCGGGGCCGACGGCCTGCGCCCAGACCTCGGAGACGGTGCTGAGTCCGCCCACTTGCGCCCAGAGGGCGGCGGCGAGGTCGTTGTCGCTCCAGGTGATCATGGTGGCGAGCTGGCTGCGATCGAGGGGCGTCGGCTCGGCGCCGAGGACCGCCAGCATCAGCGGCACCTTTCCGATCGAGGCCATGCGATACGACTCGTCGGACCCGAAGGAGTAGAAGATCCCCGCACGCAGGTCGATCACGGTGACGGAGACGCGAGCTTGGGCTGTGTCGGCCGCCTGGACGGCGGCTGTGCTGAGGGCGGAGAGCGGCTGGACCGACGGCGCTATGGGGTCGTCGGCGACCGCGGTCCTCGCCACGGGCTGCGGCGGGGCGGTGACGTCCGAAGGGTCAGTCGGAACGGTCTCGACTGTTGGCGTCGCGTCGGCTGCCTGCTCGGAGACCAGCGCGGCCGTTTGGGGTGGCTCGGGGTCCGCCGGAGATGCGCCTGGCGCACCGGCCGTGCAGCCAACCAGCACGAGGGCGATCACTACAGTCAGCAGAATTCTCATCTGCCTCAGAATCGAGCGGTGCTTGGGGCGTCCGTAGAGGCGTGGCCGTGCACTCGAGGTGGGGGAGATGATTCACGCGCGGTATCAGGTGACTCGACATAACCGATCACCTTCTGCGCCGGTGAGGATAGCGCGACCACCTCCTTGGAGCGTCGGCCTGCCACCACATAGACTCCGCCACGGACAGTCGAGCGGGCTTGATCCGTGCTGGGGAAGATCGGCGGGAGAAACTGCATGCCGGAAACGATTGACCTGAGCCAGATCCGAGCCTTGACCTGGGACATCGGAGGGACCGTCTTCGACTGGCACCACAGCATCAAGGAGGAGGTGGGAGCGCTCGCCGAGGAGCGCGGTGTGGAGCTGGACCCCGCGCTGTTCGCCAATACCTGGCGCCGCGGGATGTTCGAACAACTCCAAAAGGTGCGCAGCGGCGATTTGCCCTGGATGAACGCCGATCAACTTCATCACATGGTGCTGGACGATTTGGCGACCCAGCATCCGTCGCTCGCGCTCTCGGAGGCGGAGCTGGATGAGCTCAACGGGGTTTGGCATCGTCTCAAGATTTGGCCCGACGCGGCGGAGGCGTTGCGACGGCTGCGCGAGCGCTACACCGTGGTCGTGCTCACGGTGATGAGCACGGCGATTGCCGTCGACAGTTCCAAGCACAACGGCGTCGAGTGGGACGCGATTCTTTCGTGCGAGTTTCTGGGCCACTACAAACCCGAGCCGGAGGCCTATCTCAGTGGCTTGAGGCTGCTCGGCGTCGAACCCGGGCAGGCGATGATGTGCGCGGCCCACCCGGGCGACCTGCGCGCGGCGATGGAGGCGGGGCTGCGGTCGGCCTATGTCCCCCGGCCTGGGGAACGGGGCGAAGGCAACGACCCGGACCTCTCGCCGCAGCCGGATTTCGACATCAACGGGGCTGATTTCACCGATCTCGCCGATCAACTCTTGGCCTAGCTTTCGGCCGAAGCCGTGTCGTGTTGGCTCAGTGTTTTTCCGCATCAGGTGCGATGTGCAGCGCGGCGCCGATGCGGCATGCTCTAGGTTGTCGGCCGCACAGGAGTTCGCCGCGCAACCCCGGATGAGTCGAGAGAACCGCTATGGCCATCGAGGAGCACCGCTATCTCCCGCGCGACTGGGCGGGCGAGCCGCGGCCCGACGACTCCGACTATCGCTCCACGGCGCTGCGTGCTCCCAGCCATGACCCCGTCGCGATTCCGCTTACGCTCTCCGAGATCACCGGCCCCGGCGCGCTCCCCACCGAACTCGACCCGATCGAGGCCGACCTCACGGCCAACGCTGGGACCGACGGTGAGCCCATCGGCGAGCGGATCATTGTTCGCGGACGGGTGCTGGACGAGGGCGGGAATGCCTTGCCGGACACCCTGGTCGAAATTTGGCAGGCCAACGCCGCGGGCCGCTACCGGCACCAGGTCGATCAACATCGCGCGCCGATCGACCCGCACTTCATCGGGGCCGGCCGTTGCCTCACGGACGCGGACGGCGTCTACCGCTTCCTCACGATTCGCCCCGGCGCCTACCCCTGGGCCAACGATGTGAACGCCTGGCGTCCGTCCCACCTGCACTTCTCGCTCTTCGGTCCGGCTCTTCCCTCACGCCTGGTCACGCAGATGTACTTCCCCGGCGACCCGCTGCACGCGCAGGACGCCATCCTCAACGCGGTGCCCGCCGAGGCGCGCCCGCTCTTGATCGCCAGCTACGATCCCGATCTCTCCGAATCCGAATGGGCGCTCGGCTACCGATGGGACATCGTCCTGCGGGGGTCCAAGTCGACGCCGGAGACGGCTTGAAGCGCGAAGGCTCAGGCGCGAGGTTCAGCGGATGGTGAGGGGGAGACGGGCGAAGCCTCGAAAGTTGGGCGTCGTGACGCGCTGGGCGTCGACGAGGTCGACCTCCCAACGGCGGCTGACGGCGAGTAACTCTTCGAAGATGACCTGCGCCATGGTGCGCGCGAGCGGTGCGCCGACACAGAAGTGGACGCCTTGGCCGAATCCGACGTGATGGCGATCGTCCCGATCGAGTTCGAAGCGATTAGGGTCGCTGAAGCGCCGCTCGTCGCGGTTGGCGGCGCCAATGTGAAGCACGACCTGCGCTCCCGCGGGGATGGTCTTGCCGTGCAGTTCGACGTCGGACGTGGGCGAGCGGACGAATCCTTGCGCGGGTGCGTCCCAGCGGATTCCTTCTTCGATAAAGTCACTGATGCGGTCGGGGTGCTGGCGTACGACGTCGAGTAGCTCGGGATGCAGGGCGAGTGCGTAGGTGAGGTTGGTGAAGCAGTTGTTGGTGGACTCGAAGCCCGCCGTGAGGAAGGTCATGGTGGTGACGACAACCTGCTCTTGGTCGAGCTTCTGGCCGTCTTGTTCGGCATCGATCATGGCCGACATGAGGTCGTCGGTGGGGTGATCGATGTGCTCCGCGGCGAGCGCGCCGAGGTAGCCGTGCAATTCGCGCATGGCTATCGCTTGTCTCGATTCCCGGCCGGGCTCGGGCTTGTCGCGCAGGAAGAAGTCGTCCAGCCAACGTCGCAGGCGAAGGAACTCCCCGTCGGGGAGTCCGAACATGGCGCCGAGGATGCCGGCGTTGAACGGAGCCGAGATCTCGGAGGCGAACTCGATCGTTCCGCGCTCGGCCGCTTTCGAGGCGAGTTCGCGCGCGAGTTTGCGGATCGTGGACTCGAGTCGGGCGACGGTGCGGGGGGTGAAGGCGCGATTGACGAGGCTACGCGCGAAAGTGTGGCGTGGCGGGTCGCTGGTGCCGAGGGTCTTGCCGATTCGGTCGGGGAGATCGTTGATGAGGTTGCCCCGGCCGAACGAGGACCAGGTGCGCCAGTCGTTGAAGGCGGCGTGGCAGTCCTCGTATCGGGTCAGGACCCAGAGGTCTTCGGCGCGAGAGTAGTGCGCCGGGTCCTCGTCGCGCAGACGCCGGTAGAACGGGTAGGGGTCGTCGAGGGCAATCACGTCCAAGCGATAATCAGGCAGGTCAGACATCGAAGAACACGGTCTCGTTCGCGCCCTGCAGGACGATGTCGAAGTGGTAGGTCGTTGGGTCGTCTCGTTCGGGATCGCGCGCGGCGATCAGCGTGTGCCGCCGCGCAGAGGGGACGTGGTGTTGGAGGATGGGATCGTTGTCGTTGGCGGATTCGTCGCCGAAGTAGCAGCGGGTGGTGAAGTGGATGAGCAGACCGCGGGCGAAGATTTGCAACACGACGTGCGGGCCCTCGCCACGGACCGCGCCCGGCTTAACCGTCTCGAACATGTAGCTGCCCTGGGCATCAGTGGCGCAGCGGCCTGCGCCGGTGAAGGACTCGTCGAGGGGGAGGTCGTCGCGATCGTCCGCGGGGTGGCGGTAGCGGCCGTGGCTGTTGGCCTGCCAGATCTCGATCAAGGCGTCGGGGACCGGATCGCCCGCGCCGTCGATCACGCGGCCCGCGATGCGGATGTGGGCGGGGTCGTCCGGAGCGACGAGGACGTGTTCCCCATCCCGCACCATGCCGAGGTGAAAGAACGGGCCCACGGTCTGATTCGGTGTCGTCCCGGGCATCGATGCCTCTCAGGGCTGAAGTCTCGCAGGATTGAGGACTGGAAGCGGCTAAGAACCGACGAGGGAGGCAGCCTCGTGAGCTTGCCTCTCGACGCTGCGGTTGATCTGCGTGTCGAGGTTGAACTCGCCCTCGAGGAAGCCCCAGCTCGCCATCCATTGCCAGGACCAGCGCGCCTCAGCCTCAGAGATCGGGCGGGGCTCCTGGACTTGGATGCGGCCGAGGTCGAAGTCGTTCGGTGTGAGCGCCTGCACCTGAGGATGATTGGGGGCCTCGCGGATGAAGTACGAAACGTAGCCGCGCTTATCGGCGTTGATGCGCTCGACAGCGCGCTTGTCGGCGCGGAGGAAGGCCGCGTAGGTGTTAGCGTCGACGCGGCGGTCGGCCACCCAGGTGCCGTGGAAGAACGTGCTGGATACCAGCCGACAGCCTGCCTTCAGGGCGACGGTGATCCACGGCTCCTGGAGGACCGTCGCCTCAATTTCTCCGTCCAGGAGAGCGGCCAAGCGCAGAGAGGGGTCGGCGGAGTAGGCGGATGTGTTGATGGCGGCGCGCGGCATCGCCCCTTCCAGCATCTGTAGGCCGGCGTAGGCAGTGCCGTTGCCGTAGTCGAGGCCCACCCGCTTGTGGGCGAGTTCTTGCGGCGCATAGACGGTGGACCCA
This sequence comes from Chloroflexota bacterium, assembly GCA_027296805.1. Taxonomy (GTDB): domain Bacteria; phylum Chloroflexota; class Dehalococcoidia; order Bin125; family Bin125; genus JAPUIR01. Next base: position 8,075 of record JAPUIR010000379.1, read on the forward strand.
GGCGCGACGACTAACGCCCCGCAGACGACCATGGCTCGTCGGCCGAC
>JAPUIR010000038.1 GCA_027296805.1 Chloroflexota bacterium
CGGCAACGCGCTGCGACGCGTGCTCCTGGGCGCCTTGCCCGGCGCCGCCGTCGTCTCCGTGCGGGTCGACCAGGTGCAGCACGAGTTCTCCACCATTCCCCACGTCACGGAGGACACCACCGAGTTGCTCCTCAACGTGCGCGCCATCCGCCTCAAGGCCCTTTCCGACCGACCGGCCAAGCTGTTCCTGGACGTCTCCGGTCAACGTGAGGTCAAGGCGTCCGACCTGGAAGTGCCCGGCGACTACGAGATCGTCAACGGGGACCTGCACCTGGCCACCATGGACGCGGCCGAAGCCCGCATCACCGCTACGTTCGATGTGGAGCGCGGCGTGGGCTACGTGCCCGCCGGCGAGGCCGCTGGCCTGCCGATCGGCGTTATCCCCGTCGACGCGGTCTTCACGCCGGTGCGCAAGGTCAACTACGTCGTCCAGCCCACCCGCGTCGGACAAGAGAGTGACCTGGATCGGCTGATCCTGGAGGTCTGGACCGACGGCACGCTCACCGGCGAGGACGCCGTGCGCCAAGCCAGCGAAATCCTGCAGCGCGAGCTGTCGCTCTTCGTGCATCTGGGGTCCCCGCCGCCCGAGGCGGAGCCCCAGCCCGGCGAGGCCCTAGGCCTCAGCCCCGAGCGCTACAACACATCGATTGAGGAGCTGAGCCTCTCCGTCCGCGCCTACAACTGCCTCAAGCGCAGCGGCCTGATGACCGTGGGTCAGGTCTTGGAGAAGAGCGAAGAGGATCTGCTTTCGCTGCGCAACTTCGGCGAAAAGTCCTACTGGGAACTGATGGACCGGCTTTTGGAACTCGGGTTCGTCACTGAAGAAGATTCGCGCCTGCGCCGCACCCGCGAGCCGGAGTTCGGCGAACCACCGACGCTCCGCCCGCCCGAGGAGGAGAGCGAGTACTCGCGCTTCGAGGAGTTCTCGCCGGAAGAGGCAGACGAAGAGATCAGCTCGCTCGGCTCGGCCCTGCTCGAAGCGCTGCGCGAAGCCGGAGAAGAACCCGACCCAGTCGGATAAACGGGCCCTTCCTGCAGGAGGAGCCGAAGGAATTCGCTATGCGTCATCGGGTCGCCGGCCGTGGTCTCGGCCGCACTTCATCTCACCGCAAGGCCTTGATTCGCAATCAGGTCACCGAATTGCTGCGTCATGAGCGGATCGTGACGACAGAGGCGAAGGCAAAGACGATCCGCCCCGCGGCGGAGAAGGTGATTACGCTCGGCAAGCGAGGCACCCTGCACGCGCGACGGCAAGCCGGTGCGATTCTCACCGATCGCGGCGTGCTCAAGCTCCTGTTCGATGACATCGCCCCGCGCTTCCAGACCCGCCCCGGCGGCTACACGCGCATCGTGAAGCTGGGCCCCCGCCAGGGTGACGGCGCTCGCATGGCCCTGATCGAGCTCGTTGAAGGGCCCGCCACGCTGACCACCGCCGCCGACGCACCCGCGTCGGAAGAAGCGGCGATCGACACGGAAGCCGTTGATCAAGACGACACCGCTGCGGTCAGCGACGCGGACGACGACGCGGGCGAGACCACGGCCGACCCAGACGACGACGCTGCGGTTGCCGAAGTTGCCGCGGACGAAGAGGCAACGGACGACGCGCCCGCCGAAGAAGGCGAGGCCGAAGCCGAAGACCAAAAGAGCGAACAATCCGACTCCGAGTCGGACGACGCGACGGAGCCAGAGGAGGAGGAAGCCTAGCTCGCGTGTCCGAGCGCCATCTTGCGTTGCGCCTCCAGTACGACGGCTCCGCCTTTCACGGCTCGCAGCGCCAGGCGGGGCAGGCCACAGTACAGGAGACGCTGGAAGAGGCCATTGGCCAACTCACGCAGGAGGCGCATCGCACGGCATTCGCGGGCCGCACCGACACCGGCGTGCACGCACTCGGTCAAGTCGTGGCGGTTCGCACTCGGTCAGCGCTGCCCCCGGAGCGATGGATTCGTGGTCTCAACCACCTCCTGCCGCCCCAGGTTGCGGTGCAGGACGCGCGGGAGGTCCCACCGGATTTCGATCCACGCCGCGATGCGCGCAGCCGCACCTATCGCTACGATTGGTGCCCCGCGCGCAACCGGCAGCCGCTGCTGGAGCCGCGCGCGTGGGTCTTCGCGGGCCAGGTCGATTTTCCCGCTCTGCGGGACGGGGCCGCCCGCCTGATTGGTGAGCACGACTTCGCGTCGTTTTGCGCGAAGCCCGGCAACCGGGGCACCGTGCGCACGATGGACGCGGTGGAAGTTGGTGACTTTGTGGAGGATGGGGTGGAGCGAATCCACCTGACCTTCCGGGGCGCCAGCTTCCTGCATCACCAGATCCGCTTTACCGTGGGTCAGCTGGTGCGGATTGGAATCGGCAAGGCGGAGCCTGCGGTCATCGACCGCTTGCTCCAGGAGCCCGTGATCGGCACCGCCGGTCCCAAGGCGCCGGCACAAGGATTGGTCCTGGTTCGGGTGCGCTACGACACGCCGGAACTGGCGGATTGGAACGACGATGAAGACGTACGCCCCGTCTGACGCCGACCGCAACGCGGTCTGGCACGTGATCGATGCGGCGGATCGCCGCATCGGCCGCGTCGCCACGGAGGTCGCCACGCTACTGCGCGGCAAGCACAAGCCTCAGTTTTCGCCCGCTACGAACATGGGTGACTATGTGATCGTGATCAACGCGGCCAAAATCACCGCATCCGGGAAAAAGCTGGAACAGAAAAAGTACTACCGCCACTCGGGCTATCCCGGTGGGCTCAAGCAGCGAACCTTGCAGGAGATGCTGGATCGCTTCCCGGAGCGCGTCGTGGAACAGGCCGTGCGCGGCATGCTGCCCAAGAACCGGATGGGGCGTGAGCAGTTCAAGCAGCTGCGCGTCTACGCCGGGTCGGATCACCCCCACGAGAGCCAGATCAGCGCCGTTGCGCGCACGGAGGCGACCTCATGACCACTCCCGCGACCACGGGCCGCTACTTCTACGGCACCGGCCGGCGCAAAGAGGCGACAGCCCGCGTCCGCCTCTACCCGGGCGACGGCGCCATCGTCGTCAATGGCAAGCCGATGGAGGAAATCTTCGCGCGCGAGATCTGGCAGCGCCAGATCGCCGAACCGCTCTCCATCGCCAACGCCCGGGGCCGCTACAACGTGCAGATCAAGTGCGCCGGCGGCGGCGTCTCGGGCTGGGCTGGCGCGATCCGGCACGGCATCGCGCGCGCCCTCCTCGCCTCCGACGAGACCCTGCGACGGCCCCTGCGCCAGGCGGGCATGCTGACGCGCGACTCCCGCGTCAAAGAACGCAAGAAGCCCGGGCTGAAGCGCGCTCGCAAGGCGCCTCAGTACACCAAGCGCTAAGCCGCACGTGGAACGCGGATCAGATCCAACGAGCCGCCCCTCGGGGCGGCTCTCTTCGTTTGGCGCAAGCCGATCGCGGCTCAGTGTTTCCCGCAAGCCGATGGCGGCGGGGCTAGAGGCCCGCTGCCTTCTGCAGCGCCTCCGCACGGTCCAAGCTCTCCCAGGGCAGGTCCAAGTCTGAACGCCCGAAGTGGCCGTAGGCGGCGGTCTCGCGGTAGATCGGCCGCCGCAGGTCCAGCGCTTCGATGATCGCGCCGGGTCGCAGGTCGAAGTGCTCCAGAACCAAGCGCGAGATGTCGTCTTCATCAATCACGTTGGTGCCGAACGTCTCGATTGAAACCGACGTGGGACTGGCCACACCGATGGCGTACGAGACCTGGATCTCCGCGCGCTCCGCCAGTCCGGCCGCCACCACCGTCTTGGCCGCCCAGCGCGCCGCATACGCCGCGGAGCGATCGACCTTCGACGGGTCCTTGCCCGAGAAGGCGCCCCCGCCGTGCCGGGCGATGCCGCCGTACGTGTCGACGATGATCTTGCGACCGGTCAGCCCCGCGTCGCCCATGGGACCGCCGCGCACGAACCGTCCGGTCGGGTTCACGTAGATCCGCGTGCCCTCATCCAGCATCTCGGCAGGCAGCACCTTGTCGATGACGTGGCGCTGAATATCTTGTGCGATGTCGCCGCTCTCGACGCCCTCGTCGTGCTGGCTGGAAACGACGACCGCCGCGATCCGGCGGGGCTTGCCGTAGGCGTACTCCACCGTGACCTGCGACTTCCCGTCGGGGCGCAGATAGTCGATCGTGCCATCCCGCCGCACCACCGCAAGCCGCTGTGTGAGCTGGTGCGCCAGCGAGATCGGGAGCGGCATCAGCTCCGGCGTCTCGTCGCAGGCGAAGCCCACCATCATGCCCTGGTCGCCGGCGCCTTGCAGCGCGTGCGGGTCCGTCGCCTCTTCCTCGCGCGCCTCGAACGACTTGCCCACACCGACCGCGATGTCGTCCGACTGCTGGCTCAGCGCGATTGCCACCCGGCAGGTGTCGGCGTCCAACCCGTAGTCCGCGTGCGTGTAGCCGATCTCGCGGGCCGTCTGGCGGACGATCGCCTCGACCTCGATCGGCGCCTTCGACGTGATCTCGCCGAAGACCATGATCAGGCCCGCCGCCGCCGCCGTCTCGCAGGCGACGCGCGACTCCGGGTCCCCCCGCAGACAGGCATCGAGGACCGCGTCCGAGATCTGGTCGCAAAGCTTGTCGGGATGCCCCTCCGTCACGGACTCCGACGTGAGGAGCAGCGAGGGCGCCTTGGAGAATGTTGTGCCCATCGGGCTCGCCTTCTTGTTAAGTCCCGGATTCCCAGGAGCTGAGGTACGTACGTTGTTCGTCGCTGAGCGTGTCGATCCGGATGCCCATCGCGTCCAGCTTCATCTGCGCGATCTCGTCGTCGATTTTCTCCTGCACATCGAGCACCTGCGGCTCGGGCACGGGATCCGCCGTGAGCAGGTACTCCGCCGCCAGGGCATGGTTGGCGAAGCTCATGTCCATCACGCTGGCCGGGTGTCCCTCCGCCGCCGAGAGGTTGACCAAGCGACCCTCCGCCAGCAGGAACAGCGTGCGTCCGTCGCTCATCTGATATCCCTCGACATAGTCGCGGACCCCACTCTTCGATTCGCTCAACTCTTCCAGCGCATCGACGTCGATCTCGTTGTTGAAGTGTCCGCTGTTGGCGAGGATCGCGCCGTCCTTCATGGCCATGATGGCGTCGCGATGCACGACGTTCACGTCCCCCGTCAACGTGACGAAGATGTCGCCTTGCTCCGCCGCCTCCATCATGGGCATGACCTGGAAGCCGTCCATCAACGCCTCCAGCGCCCGCACCGGGTCGACCTCCGTGACGATGACCTGCGCGCCCATGCCGCGTGCGCGCTGCGCCAGCCCCCTACCGCACCAGCCATAGCCCGCGATCACCATCGCCTTGCCCGCCAGCAGGACGTTGGTGGCTCGAATAATGCCGTCCAGCGTGCTCTGACCGGTGCCGTAGCGATTGTCGAAGAAGTGCTTGGTCTTGGCGTCGTTGACGGCGACGATCGGAAAGCTGAGAACACCCTGCTCCGCCATGGCGCGCAGGCGGATGATCCCGGTGGTCGTCTCTTCGGAGCCGCCGATCACGCCCGGCAGCAGGTCGCGGCGTTCCTTGTGCAGCAACGCGACCAGGTCCATGCCATCGTCGATTGTGAAGTGGGGCTTGCTGTCGATCACGGCGTTGAGGTGCTGGTAGTAGGTGGCGTCCTCCTCGCCCTTGATTGCGAAGACGGGGATCCCGGCACGCTCCACCAACGCTGCGGCTACGTCATCCTGCGTCGAGAGTGGGTTGCTGGCACAGAGCGTGACCTCGGCTCCTCCCGCTTTGAACGCCAGCATCAGGTTGGCCGTCTCGGTGGTCACGTGGAGGCAGGCGGCGATGCGATGCCCCTCGAAGGGGCGCTCGCGACTAAAGCGTTCGCGGATCTGCCCGATCACCGGCATCTCGCGCGCCGCCCATTCGATACGCAGACTGCCCAAGTCCGCCAGGCGCGGATCGGCGATGTCAGCCGGGGTGCTCGTGTCACTGGTCATGCTCAGTCCCTTCCGAGGTGGCTTAGCGGCGCACGATGGCGGATCGTTGACCGCGCCCGCGCAGCAAGGCGAACAGCCGTCGCGCGCCGACCGTAACGGCGCCCGCGCGCCGTCGCGCCGCCGCCTCCACGATCTCGCCGACATCGATGTAGCCCAGCTTCTGATAGGCGCTGATGGCCGCCTGGTTCTCGGGGTCGACCGAGAGGACGACGTCGTCGCAGGTGCGCAGAAGCTCCTGGGTGGTGGCGTGTGTGGCGATCGTGCCGTAGCCGCGCCCGCGATGATCGGGATGGGTGAAGACGTTGCCCACCACGGCGATGCGGGATACGGGCGAGACGGAATGCGTGCCCGCGACGGCCACCAGTCGTCCCTTCTCCACCACACCGAAGTAGCAGCCCTCGTCGACGTGATGGGCGCGGTAGGAGGTGAGCCCGCCCTCGCTGCCATAGAGGCGGTTCAGGGCGCGCACCTGGTGCCCGCGCAAACGGTAGGTCGAGATCCCCGCCGGGAGCTCTAAGGGCTCGGATACGAAGCCCTGTTCGGTGACGTGCATGCGGCACATCTCGCGCGCCCCAGTGAGTACATAGGCCTCTCGCAGGGCGGGCATGTGGGCGACCTTGGCCGTCGCGAAGGTCTGGAACTGGCCCGGCTGGATGGAGAGGATCGCCGCGACGCCCTCCGTCGATCCCATGGTGAACGTCGCGTCTCCCAGCCCCGCCCGCGAGTGGCACACGAGGCTCGTTTCCTGCTCGCCCTCCGCGAGCCACCAGCGCGCGTGCGGGTACGCCCCCGGGTCGAGTTGCGCCAGGGCATAGGCGGCGAAGAGCCGGTCGCTTTCCAGGATGACCTCGGTACGCTCGAGGTCGCGCAGCTCCGTAATCGCGATCCGGTCCCGGCTCTCCAGCGCACCGAACATGGAGTCCGTCATACCGGCGTCTCCCGTCGCGCGCTCGACTCCAACCACCCCGTCGCGCTCAGACCGAGCGCCGACGCACGCTCCCGCACGGACTCCCGCGTCGCGCGCAGCAGCCCTTGCAAGCCGAACCCCTCGATCGTGAACGACGCCACAGCGCAGCCCCAGCGCACCGCATCGATCAGGGGCGCACCCCGGGCCAGCGCCGAAAGGGCCGCCCCGCCGAAGGAGTCGCCCGCCCCTGTCGGATCGACCAGCGTGCAGCCCGCGACCGCAGCGACATGCTGGGTCAGCGTGTCCGTCAGGACGTCGGCGCCGCGCGGCCCTTGCTTGAGCAGCAGCTTCCCGGCGCCCGCCTCCGCCAGCAGCGCTTGTTGACGCGTGGCGGAGGCGCGGGGCTCGCCGCTCAGGATCCCAGCTTCATATTCGTTCAAGGTCAGCAGATCGACGTGGGGCAGCATGCCCAGCAGGATCGCGCGCTCGTCCACGACCTCCCGCTCGATCGTGTCCAGCATCGTGAGCCGACGCTGCCGGCAGGCGGTCAGCGCCCGCTTATTTTGGTCGGTCTGTCCGGCCGTGAGCAGGAGATGGGTGGCCTGCTGGGCGGAGGCGTGCGGCTCGATCACGACCTGACTGAAGACGCCGGTGCGCGTGTAGAGGGTGTCGCGCTGTTCCCAATCGTCGTGGTAGCGGCAGCCCCAGCGGAACGTCTCGCCGGCTGCGGTCCGCACGCTGCTCAGCCCCACCCCACGCTCGCGCAGGGGGTCCAGGAGGTCGCCCGGGACGTCGTCGCCGATCACGCTGATCACCTCGACCGGCGTCAGCAATGAGGCCGCGATCGCCACGTAGGCGCAGGAGCCACCCAGTTGATCCCGCGCCGCACCGGCCGGCGTCTGAATCTCGTCCAGGGCAAGCGCCCCCACGACGGCGACAACCGGTGCGCGGGGAGTCATTCGAGATACCGCCCAACGATGGGTGCCAGGTCGTGGCGCACACGCAGCGGGATGCGCGCGGGGTCGGTCACGATCGCGTTGGCCAGCGCCCCCTTCGCCGTGCTCTCCCAGCCCTCCGGCAGGTCACGCACCAGGTCTGAGACGATCTGTTTGGCGGTGTCCACATTGCGTAAGAGCGTCTGCAGGACGGCGTCGGCGGTGACGTCGGCCTCGGTTTCATGCCAGACGTCGTAGTCGGTCGCGGTGGCGAGCATCGCGTAGGCGATCTCCGCCTCGCGAGCGAGTTTCGCCTCTGGCACCGCCGTCATGCCGATGATTGAAGCGCCCCAAGAGCGGTACATCTGCGACTCGGCGCGGGTGGAGAACAAGGGGCCCTCCATGCAGATGTAGGTCCCGCCCCGGTGCATCGTCTGACCCAGGGCATCCCCGGCCGTGGCCAGTCGCTCGCTGAGGTCGGGGCAGAACGGGTCCGCAAATCCCACGTGTGCCACGATGCCGTCGGAGAAGAAGGAGAAGGGGCGGTCGCCGCGTGTGCGGTCGATGATCTGATCCGGCACGACCATGTGCGACGGCGCGATCGCCTCTTGCAGCGATCCCACGGCGCTGACCGAGATGATCCCCTGCACGCCCAGCGATTTCAGCGCCCAGATGTTGGCTCGCACCGGGATCTCGCCGGGCGTGAGGAAGTGGCCGCTGCCGTGGCGAAGCAGGAAGGCCACCGGCGTCCCATGTAATTGGCCCAGGGTGATGGCGGAGCTTGGCTCGCCGAAGGGCGTGATGGGACGCCACTCCTCGCGCTCCGTGAGCGCCGCCATTTCGTAGAAGCCGGAGCCGCCGATCACGGCGATCCGGGCCGCAGGGTCAGGCACGCCCACCCTCCTCTCGCTCACGATCCGACAGCCCCGGCGCGCCCGCGGCTGGCTGCACACACAACACGCCCGAAATGGTCACGAGGTCCTTTATCTCATCTTTCAGCCATGCGACATGGCTGCCGGAATTGGCACCGTACCCGCGCCTCCTGGCGCGTAGCCGGTTGCCGGGCATCGTCGGGCCGGTCCCTCCGCCGCTCTTGATGAACGACAGCCCTGCAGGGCTGTCCCCGCAGCCTATTTCTCGCTTGGAAGACGCGTCAACCCGGAGGCGGTGGGTGTGGCGGTCAGAACGTCAAGAGGGACGCAACATCGTAGTGACGCAGCCGCTCGCGGCCATGTAGATCTGGCAGCTCGATCAGGAACGCCATGGAGTGCACCTCCGCCCCGCACAGCTCCACGAGCTTGGCGGTGGCCACCGCGGTGCCGCCGGTCGCCAGCAGGTCGTCGACCACGGCCACGCGCTGGCCCGGCACCAACGCGTCTTGGTGGATCTCCAAGATATTGGTGCCGTACTCCAGGACGTACTCCTCCTGGTGGGTGTGGTGCGGCAGCTTGCCGGTCTTCCGCACGAGCACGAGCCCGACGCCGAGGCGGTCGGCCAGCGGCGCGCCCCAGATGAAGCCGCGCGATTCGATGCCCACCACCGCGTCCACGCCCGCCTCGCGATAGAGATCGACGTACCAGCCCAGCGCCTCCCGAAACCCGTCCGCGTCCTGTAGGAGCGGAGTGATGTCGCGGAAGACGATGCCGGGCTCCGGGAAGTCCGGAATTGCCCGAATCAAGGATTTCAGGTCCGGCGCCATCGGAGGTTCCAATCGCAGGCCACGGTACGCAGCCTCTAGGCCGCGGTCAAAGCGCGACCCACCACTCCTGCCAGTCCCGCGGCCCCTGGTAGAATCGAGCGCGGAGCGCGCCTATGTCATCCCAGCCGCCGATCGGCGGGACCGACGCGGCCCTCGCCGACGCCGTCTCCACGATCGCCCCCTACTACGACCTCGACTTTGGCCAGCTCCAGGACGACTGCGAGATGTATCGCGGCTTCGCGCAAGGCGCGCGCGTCTTGGAATTGGGGGCGGGAACGGGGCGCGTCGCGGCGGCCGTCGCGGGGGTGGCTGAGTCGGTGACGGCGCTGGAGCAGCATCCGGCCATGATCGATGAAGGGGCCGCACGCTACCAGGAGGCGGGCGTCGAGGTCATCCAGCAGGATATGCGGCGATTCGCGCTGCCAGGCCGCGAGTTCGATCTCGTCATCTGTGCACTCTCCAGTTTCTGTCACCTGCAAAGCCGGGTGGAGCAGTGCGCGACATTGGCCGGCGTCGCTGCACACCTGGCGCCCGACGGCCGCGCCATCTTTGATCTGCCGGCCTTAACCGCGGGTGACTGGGAGACGGGCCCCCGCCCGGTGGTGCTGGAGTGGATCCGCCGCCACCCGGGCACGGGTCGGCAGGTGACGAAATGGGCCACGCTCGACGCGGATCCTGCGTCCCAAACCCACAACGTGACGTACATCTATGATGAGGAGCGGGGTGATGGATCGCTCCAACGGGCGGTCGCGCGATTCCCCCTCCGCTACATCTTCCGCTTCGAGATGGCGGGGCTCTTGGAGGTGGCTGGGATGGAGCTCGTGCAGAGCTACGGCGGCTATGACTTAGCCCCCGCCGCCGCCGGCGAGCGGCTGATCGTGGTCGCGCAGCGCGCGAGCCGTGAGAGGACAGCATGATCGTGCGGAACCAACGAGGCTGGCTGATCGGCGTGCTGCTTGCGGCGGCGCTGATCGCGGCCGCATGTCTCGGCGGCAACCCGAACGAGAACGTCGAGGCCGACGAGTTCTTTCGCCCCCCTGGACCGACGGCGGCGCAGGTACCAGAGAGAGACGGCTCCGACTCCCAACCCGCCGAGGCGGAGCAGGCTCCGTCGGACGACCCCGAGCCGGATACCCGGGATGAGCCCTCTCGCCCCGATACGCCGGCAACCACCGGTGATGACCTGGAGCTGGCGGACGACATCGTCCGGCGCTATCTCAACGCGGCCTACGGGTACAGCCTGGAATTGGTCTGTGGCCCCTTCTGCAACGCCACCAGCAACGCCCTCGACCGTGTGGGCTTCCTCTCCGACCAGCGCGACGCAGTGATCAACATCGACGTGCTCCGGGTGGACCCGGACTCGCCGCCGCGTCTCCAGGATCTCGAAGCGATCTGGGCGGCGCGCAACGTCGACAACGATTCGTTCGCCATCGTGACGCGAGAAGAAACGGTGTTGCCCGCGGACGGCGTGTCGCCGGCGCTCTTGTTCGAGTGGACGATCGACCGCCGTGTCGGCGGTGGCTTCCAAGAACGCTACAAGAGTCTGATCACCGTCGTGGGACCGATCGCGTACTTCCTCAACGCCGGCGGAATCGCGGACTCCTTCGACGGTATCGAGAGCTCCTTGAATCAGGCGCTGAACACGTTCTTGGCCCGCACCAATCCCCCCGGGCTGCCAGGGGTCTTCACCCGCTGGGGTTTCTCCTTGCCATACAACGTCGAGGCGATCTCCGGCGAGTTCGGCAACCGCACGCCGACGCCCAACTTCGACTCCGGCGTCTTCGTCCAACAATCGAACGCGGGCCAGATTCAGATCCTCCTGATCTGGGAGTCCCTCAGTCAGGTCTTGTTCGACCCCGACATCGCAATCGATGATGCGCTGGCGCCTCCCGCGGGTGGACAAATCGTAGAATCGAGCCCGCGAACGGATGCCTCGGTGGACGGCCTCGAGGCGCGCGTCGCGCTGGCCGACTCCACGGACGCCAACGGCACCACCACGCGCGTCGTCGTCTATTCCTGGTATTGCGGCGACAGCGGTCGCTCCTTCGTCCTACAATCATTCGACTTGGAAGACCCCGTCGCGCAGCTGGCCACGGCCCTGGCGGACTTCCGCTGCGCTGCGCCCTAGGCACCCGGAGAGACGATGACCGTAGTTGCGCTCGACGCGATGGGCGGCGACCAAGCGCCGCAGGCGATGGTCCAGGGCGCCCTGCGCGCGGCACGCGACTCCTCGTTCGAAGTGGCGCTCGTGGGCCGGGTGGGCGAGCTGCGCCCGCTCATCGCCGTGATGCCTCCCAACGTGCATCTGGTGGAGGCGCCCGACACCGTGGGCATGGGCGACGCGCCCAGCGCATCGGTGCGGCACAAGCGGCGCTCCTCGATCATGGTCGGGCTGCAACTGGTGAAGGAGGGCGAGGCGGCCTCGTTCCTCTCCTTCGGCAACACGGGCGCCGTGATGGCGGCCAGCGTGCTGCAGCTGGGCCGCATCCCCGGCGTGACGCGCCCGGCGATCGGGGCGCTTTTTGGCAACGCGCGCGGCTCCACCTCACTCATGCTGGACGTGGGGGCCAATGTCGATTCTCAACCGGGGCACCTCGTGCAGTTCGCCACGATGGGCAAGGCCTACTTCGAACGGGTCCTGCATCACCGTAACCCCAGCATCGCCTTGCTCAACATTGGCGAGGAAGCAACCAAGGGCGACCGCTTCGCGAAGGCCGCCCACGCGCTGCTACAACGCGACGAACCCAACTTCATCGGCAACGTGGAGAGCAACGGCATCATCAACGGGGATGCCGACATCGTCGTAACCGACGGGTTCGTGGGTAACGCAGTGTTGAAGGCGTCGGAGGCGGTGCTGGCTTTGTTCCGCGAACGCCTGCGCGAAACGATCCGCAGCAAGCCCCACTACCTGGTGGGCGGCTGGCTACTGAAGGGCGCGTTCGAGGAGCTGCGCAGCGACACCGACGAGCGCGGGATCGGCGCGGCGCCGCTTTTCGGCGTGGATGGCACCGTGCTGATCGGGCACGGCCGGGCCGACAGTGAGGCCGTCCTCAACGGCTTGCGGCTGGCCCGGCGTGTCGGAGAGTCGTCCTTCGTGAGCACCATTCGCAACGCGCTCGCTGCGTCCCTCGTGGCCGAGCAGGTACGGGAATCGTCCGCCGCCGCCGATCCCACCCCCGAAGCACCCACTCCCGGCGCGGCCGGCTAGGCGCCCGAGCGGACCCAAAGCTTGAGGGTGGCGCGGAACTCGGCCAGCCGGGGATCGTCGGGGCTCATGTCGCTGAAGACGCAGTCTTCCAGATGCTGCTCCGTCACGCCGATGCACACCTGCTCCACCGCCGATCGGATGGCAAGGACCTGGGTCACCACGTCCTCGCAGGCGCGCCCTTCGTCCAGCATGCGCTGGACACCCTGGACCTGGCCCTCAATGCGTCGTAGACGGCTCTGAATCGCGGCGGATTCCATCCCTGCCTCCGGTGCTTGCGCTTCTGTCGCACCCATAACAGCGGCGATGAAGCCCCGAGGCCCCGCCCCGCGTATACTGAGTGTAGGTACCCCAGGGGGGTATTCTACCACAGTCCCGCACAACGGGTGGATGTGGAGGCCGGCGCGGAGAATCTCCGCAGCGGCAATCACGGGCGGACGATGTAGAATGTGTACGCCTGCGATCCGGCAGAGGAAGAAAGAGAGAGCTGATGACGAAGCCCCAAGAGGTAACGGACGACACCTTCCAGCAGGACGTGCTCGATAGCGAGACGCCGGTCCTGGTGGACTTCTGGGCCCCCTGGTGTGGCCCCTGTCGCATGGTGGCGCCGATCGTCGAAGAGCTCGCCGAGGAATACGACGGCAAGGTGGGCTTCTACAAGCTCAACACCGACGAGAATCCCAAGGTCGCCACCCAGTTCGGGATTCGCAGCATTCCCACGCTGCTGGTCTTCAAGGGCGGCCAGACCGTCGGCCAGATCGTAGGCTTCCGGCCCAAGGGCGACCTCAAGAAGCGGCTCGACGAAGCACTCGTCTAACCGCGAGTTACGCCGCACTCCCCGCCGCCGCGACGATCGTCGCGTTCGGTGGGGTTTGGTGTGACGCTCGGGATCTCGGTCCTGGGAACGAGGGAGCGGAGGGGGCCTGGTGGCTCTCGCGGTCTTCAAAACCGTTGCGGGGCGGTTCGCATCGTCCCGGGTGGGTTCGACTCCCATGCGCTCCCGCCACTGACTTCCCAATAGGCACGGGGTCTGCGCGCCGTTCGGACCCCGTCGGTCTGGCCGTGGAATTGCACATCTTGCGCGCAATTGCCACCATTCTGCCACCCAACGGGGTGGCCTTTCTCGTCACGCGGCGCGATGAACCGGCACGACGTCCCACACGCGCCGTGTGAAGCGCCAGCCGCCTCGACACGTGTGCGGCCGACG
>JAPUIR010000380.1 GCA_027296805.1 Chloroflexota bacterium
GAGAAGGCTTTCCACCTCTCCGGCGAGCTCACCGACGGCGGCATCTCCTGGATGGCCCCCCTGCCCTACATCCGCGACGTCGCCGCGCCCGCGCAGCAGGCCGGCGCGGACGCCGCCGGTCGCCCCAAGCCCGCCATGGTCGTCCACACCCCCATCGTCGTCAGCGAAAACCGTGAGGCGATCCTGGCCGCCGCGCGACGCCAGTTCGGCTTCTACCAGCGCATGCCCTACTACTCACAGATGCTGCTGGACGCCGGCTACGAAGAAGCGGCGGGCAAGGACTTCAGCGACCGCATGATCGACGCCCTTGTCATTTCCGGCAGTGCCAATGAAGTCGCCGACCGCGTCCGCGCCCTGCCCGAGTTCGGCGTGGACGAAATGCTGGCCGCCCTCGTCGAGCTTGGTGACGCGGATCCCGAAGCTGCGGATCGTACCCTGGCTCTCCTGGGCGAACTCAATCAAGGAGGCTAACCGCGCGCTCCTATCGCGGGCAAGCGTTATGCTCCCTCTGACATATTGAGTACCCGCCCTGTTGTCCGGGATAATTCCCCCGCATCCACTTGAGCGGCTGCGACCAGGCCATCAGCGACGGGTCCAGCAGTACGACCAACGCGAACGGGAATACCGGCCGGCGGGGCACGAGATCCGTCAAGAAAGGCTCCAGAACATGCCAGAAGAGCTCGCCTATAACGGCAAGATCCTCAACGTCGATCTCAGCAGCGGCGAAGCCACCCCCGAGACCTTGGACGACCAGTTCTACAAGGACTACCTCGGCGGCTACGGCATCGGTGCCCGCATCCTCTTCGACCGGATCCCCGTCGGCGCCGACCCCCTCGGCCCGGACAACGTTCTCGGTCTGGTGCCCGGCCTCCTGACCGGCACGCCGATCTTCGGCAACCGCTTCCAGGCCGTCTGCAAGAGCCCCTCTACCGGCGGCTGGGGCGACGCCAACTGCGGCGGCGACTTCGGTCCCTATCTCAAGTTCGCCGGTTGGGACGGCATCTTCATGTCGGGCATCTCCGACAAGCCCGTCTTCATCCTCATCGACGACGACAAAGTCACGATCGAGGACGCGTCCGATTACTGGGGCATGGGCGCGATCGAAGTGGAGAAGAAGTTCAAGGACGTCTACGGCAAAAAGACCTCCGTCGCCTGCATCGGCCCCTCGGGCGAGAAGCTCTCGCTCATCTCCGGCATCTGCAACGACCACGGCCGCCTAGCCGCCCGTTCCGGCGTCGGCGCCGTCATGGGCTCCAAGAAGGTCAAGGCCGTCGTCGTCAAGTCGACCCGACAGATGATCCAACAGCACGACAAAGAGGCGCGCGGCCTCATGAAGGAGTCCTTGGACGCCTTTAGCGCCCCCCTGCGTGACTTCTTCCGCACCTTCGGCACCACCGGCATCACCGCCGGATCCGCTCACTCCGGCGACTCCCCGGTGCAGAACTGGGGCGGCGTGGGCCAAGAGGTCTTCAAGGACGTCGACGGCCTCCAAGGCCCCGTCGTCAACGAGCTCATGGACAAGCACTACGCCTGCTGGCACTGCCCGCTGGCCTGCGGCGCGGAGAGCGTCGCTTCGGAAAACCCGCAGTACCCCTACCCGCACCACACTCACCGCCCCGAATACGAGACGATGGCCTCCTTCGGCACGATGAACCTGTCCAACAACTTGGACATGCTGATCTACGCCAACCACCTCTGCAACGAGTATGGGCTGGACACCATCGGCGCGGGCGGCGTGATCTCCTTCGCCATCGAGTGCTTCGAGAACGGCCTCATCACCAAGGAGGACACGGAAGGCATCGACCTTCGCTGGTCCAACGATGATGCCATCATCGAGATGCTGCACCAGATCGGGAAGCGAGAAGGCTTCGGCGAAGTCCTCGCGGACGGCATCAAGCCCGCGGCGGAGAAAATCGGCGAGGCGAGCCTGGCCTACGCGACACACGTCGGCGGCCAAGAGCTTCCCATGCACGACCCCAAGCTGCAGCCGGAGTTCTTCACCACCTACAAGCTGGACCCGACGCCCGCGCGTCACACCCAGTACGAAGGCGCCAGCCGCTTCGGCGGCCCGGAGTACCCAGCCGCTCCCGAGGACTTCAAGGACTACGAGAACCGGGGAGGCCACCACAAGGGTGCCAGCGAATACATGCACGTGGTCAACGCCACGGGCATGTGCCAGTTCATCATGATGACCGCGCCCACGGAGCGCTTCCCGGAGTGGGTCAACCAGGTCACCGGTTGGGACCTTACTGGCGACGATCTCCAGGCGTCGGGCGAGCGCATCGCCAACCTGCGCATGGCCTTCACTGTGCGCGAGGGCGACAACCCCAAGGAACGCTTCGTTCCGGCCCGCCTCTGGGGCGGCGGCGACACGCAGCAGAAGGTCGGCCCCCTGGCCGGCGTCACCCTGGACATCGAAACAATGGAGAACGACTTCCTCAACGCTTGTGGCTGGGACACCGAGACCTGCGTGCCCAGCCGCTCCAAGTTGGAGGAGCTGGGACTCAAGGACGTGGCGGACGCTTTGGCCGTCTAGACCACTGGTTCTGAGCCGACTGCAAAGAGAGCGGGCCCCGCGCCCGCTCTCTTTCGTGTCCGGCCCCCAACATCCGTGCGAGAATCGGCACCGCGCGCGGCGGAGAGACCATGGTCAAGCAAGAGCAAGTCGTCTGCATCACCGGCGCCTCGCGCGGCTTCGGCGAGGCTGCGGCGCGCGAACTCGCCCAGCGCGGCCACCTCGTCGTCGCCACTATGCGCAGCCCCGACAGGGACGGCCCCACGGTCCTCAAGGGCCTGCCGCAGGAGGAGGCCGATCGCATCAGCGTCACCTCCTGCGATGTCACCGGCCGCGACAGCATCGCCGCCGCCGTCCAATTCGCCCTCGACCGCCACGGCCGCATCGACACCCTCTTCAACAATGCCGGCTACGGCCTCTACGGCCCCGTCGAAGATTTCCGCGACGAGGAGATTCTGCGCCAGTTCGACACCAACTTCATTGGCCAGATCCGGATGGCCCAGGCCGTCCTGCCCAGCATGCGCGACCACGGCAGTGGCAAGATCATCAACGTCTCCTCGCTGGCCGGCAAGATCGTCGGCCCACTCATGGGCCTCTACGCCGCCTCCAAATACGCGGTCGAAGCCATGTCTGAAGCGCTGCGCTACGAAGTCTCCGGCTGGGGCATCCAGGTCACCATCCTGGAGCCCGGCATGTACCAGTCCGACTGGCAAGTCGCCTCCCTCGACGTCGCCCAGACCGTTCGCGAAGGCACCAGCGTCTATCAGACCGCCGTGGACGCGGCGCTCGCCGAGTTCCGCGCCCGCGCCGCCACCCGCCCCGGCTCGCGCACCGTCGCGACCTCCGTCGCCGACATCGTCGAGATGGAGCAGCCCCTGCCCATGCGCTGGCCCGTGGGCGAAGACACGGAACAAGCCATCCGCAGCCGCGAGTCCCTCACCGACGCCCAATGGGAAGCGCAGATGCGCGGCGAATCGACGGGCTATCGCAGCGCCTTCTTCCGCGCCCAGCCCGGTGCCTCTTCCCAAACCTGACAGCGGCCCAGATAGACTCAAGCGCGACGCGCCGCCCTGGCCGCCGCAGAGGGGGACCGATGGTGATCAAGATCCGCCAGATCCGACAGGTCGCGGCCATCGTTCCCGACCTCGAGCCAGCCGTCGCGCTCATGAACGAGCTACTCGACATCGAGCCCAGCACCCGCCAGGAACTCAGCGAATTCGGCCTCATCAACGCCGTGCTCCCGGTCGGCGAACAGTTCCTCGAACTGCTCCAGCCCGTGACCGAAGACAGCTCCGGCTGGCGCTACCTCCAGAAACGTGGTCCCGGCTTCTACATGCTGATCTTCGAAAGCGACGAAGGCCTGCGCGCCAAGACCCAGGCGGAAGAGGCCGGCGTTCCCGTCGTCTGGGCCGCCGATACCGAGACCTTCGTCAGCGTCCACTTCGACCCCCGCGTCACGGCCAAGACCCTCGTCTCAGTCGACACCAGCAAAATCGAGCAAGGCTGGCCGGCCGCGGGTCTGGATTGGCCCGACCACGTCCGCACCGATGTCGTCACCGGCATCCACGTCTTCCGCATCGCCGGCTCCGACGGCCCCGCGATGCAGGCCCC
>JAPUIR010000381.1 GCA_027296805.1 Chloroflexota bacterium
CGGATCGATCCCGGCGCGCTCCTCGAACTCGGCGGGAGTGTAGACATGGAATCGCGTACCCACGCGCGGACGCAAATGCGTGACGAAAAAATCCGAACGACGGTGAGCCGGGACCTCGGTCTCCAGCACGATCACGACCGCCAACTCCGATGAGCGCGTGACCCGCTCCTGGGCCAGATCCCCGGCCAGATACAGCCGCTCCGCGCCGAGCTGCGTCATCGCGCCCGCGACCCGTAGAAACTCCTCCTCAAGCAACCGGCGCCGCTCCGACGCGAAGCCGAACATCATCGGCACGAGGTGGCCTTAGGTGGTCGTCAGCGTGGGGGACCGCGGAGCCGCCATGATCTCGTCCTCCCGCAGCGGGTACGCCTCCTTGGCGTAGACCTGGACCCGATGGGACCCGAAATCGGCGATGTAGAGCCGCCCCTCATCGTCAAGACGCACGGAGGCCGGGGCCCGCAGGCGCTTCTGCGGCTCCAACGCCACCATCTCCCGCAGCCGCAATGTCTTCTGGTTCGCCATTACGTAGGCCCGGCCCATCTTCGACAGCGTGGCATCGCCGATGAACGTCTCGACGTATCGCCCCGTCTTGTCGAAGAGCTGCACCCGGTCGTTGCCACGATCGGCGACGTAGATGTCGCCCTGCTCGTCGATCGCGATGCCTGCGGGCCGGTCGAACTCGCCCGCTCCGGCCCCGGACCGGCCCACCGCCATCAGGAAGCTGCCGTCCGGCGCGAACTTTTGGAAACGGTCGTTACGCCAATCGACCACGTAGAGGTCGCCCTCCGCGTCGAAGCTGACGCCCCAGGGCATGTTGAACTCGCCCTCGCCCGACCCCGGCCCGCCGAACCCGCCCAAGTAGGAGCCATCCCGGCTGAAGTGCTGGATACGGTGATTCAGCGTGTCGGCGACCCAAAGCTCGCCCGCCGCGTCGAAGGCGATGCCTGATGGCCGGTCCAGCTCGCCCGGGGCACTGCCATGGCTGCCCCACTTCGCTTGCTCCTCGCCAGCCTTGTTGTACACCGTGATCGTATGCGCGCCCTCGTCGGAGACGTAGAGATTCTCGTCCGCATCCCGGATCAGGCAGACAGGCCAGGTCAGCCCGGTATCGGCCATAGTGCCAAGGTCTTCGTCGTCCCAGTTGATGATGCGGATATTCCCGCCGATCCCCAACTCGGTCCGGCCCAAAACGTACAGCCGCCCCTCATCCCCGATGGCGACATCCATCGGGAACGTCGTCACCCGACGCATGCCCAGCGTCGTCAGATACGGATACCCGGCACGTAGCAGCGCAGCGGGGAAAGCCATGGCGCGATCCTTCCTAGGCGACCAGCGTCCGGCTGTAAGGCCGGATCTGCTCGAACTCGCCGCCCACGATCTCGTGCGGCGCGATCCCCATCCACTGCTCCAGGATCGTGCCGTAGATGCCCCGGAAATCGATCGTGTGCTTGAGATCCTCGCCGTGCAGCCAGTCGCTGGGATCGACCGACGGGTACTCGGCGTAGAGCCCACCCTCGACCAGATCGCCCACGATGAACGCTCCACCGCCGGAGCCGTGATCGGTGCCGGAGCCGTTGTCCTTCATCCGCCGCCCGAACTCCGTGAACACCAGGATCGTGACCTCTTCCGCCGCATCGTGCTCCCGCAGATCCTGCATGAAGTCGGCCAGCGCGCCGCTCACTTCCTGCAGCAGGCGGGGATGCACCGGCGGCTGGTGCGAGTGCGTGTCGTAGCCCGGGTGGCTGGTGTAGAACACCCGCGTGCCCACCCCGGCCGTGTGAATCCGGGCGACATCGTGCAGCGCCTTCGCGATTGGGTTCGCGCCGTACTCGACGGACGACGAGTACTGCCCCGGAACCTTGGCCAAGATCTCCGCCCCCGCGAGAGAGCCGCGGCCCGTCTGGCTCAGATAGTCCTGCACCAAACCCGCTCCCACCGCCGGGGTGTACATCCGCTTGAAGATCTCGAGGTCCCGCTCGCGCTCCTCCTCCACCTCGACACCCGTCATCAAGCCGTAGTTGTCCAGGTCGCCCACCGATGTCGCGGTCACGCCGGGCGCTGCCAGCGCGCGCGGCAAACCCCGGCCGATGTTCACCGCCGTCAGCGGGTTCTCGCCCTCCGGGTCGAGCCGGTCGATGACCTTCGCCACCCAACCCTCCGTGGAGATGCGGTCCGGCTCACAGGTGTGCCAGATATCCATGCCGCGGAAGTGCGAGCGGCTGGAGTTGGGGTAGCCGATGCCCTGCACGACCGCCACGTTCCCGGCGTCGTAGAGCTCCTTCAAGCGCGACGCGTTGGGATTGAACCCCAGCGTGTCGTTGATCGGCAGCACCTCGTCCTCGGCCACCCGCACCAGCGGCCGGGCGTCGTAGTAGGCGCCCTCCGTATAGGGCACCAGGGTGTTCATGAAATCGTTGCCGCCCGTCAGTTGGACGACGACCAAGACCGGATCCTTCGCTGCGCCGTTTCCACTCATCGCGTTCCTCCTAAGCGAACTGATACTCGGGCGCCGCCACGACTAAGCCCAGCATGCGTGCCACCTGTTTGGCGGAGCGTTCCCGCTCTTCGTCGGAATCGAACCGCAGCGCACCCCCTTGCTCGGCGGCGCTGAGGAGCGCGGCTTGCGTCTCCTCGCTCGCCTGCACGGGGCCCGCCAACTCTAGGCATTGCTCCACGAGCGTCTCCGGCGTCACCTCATCGCCCGACGAAGCGATGCGATTCAGAATCGCCTCCGTCCCCGGCGCCTTGGGATTCCCCACGTGATCGACGGCGAAG
>JAPUIR010000382.1 GCA_027296805.1 Chloroflexota bacterium
CCCTCGTCGCTGAGATCGAAGAAGTGTGTGCGCTCGCGCTCCCAACGGGTGAGGACGCGGATGTCGGGCGTGGTGGCGCCGAGGAGAAACTCGCCGGAGCCGGCATCGAAGGGGGCGTCGCTGAGCAAGCCGGCCGCGCGCTTGGCCGCGATCATGTGGGAGACGAGAGGGGGCACGGCGTTCCCTTCCCGGGCGCCTGGGGCGCGACCGCGACCCTAGCTTACATGCGTCCCTCAAGGCGCATTTCGCACGCGCGGGACGCATGGGGCGTGGAATAAGCTGATCGGGGAGCTTGTCGTGGCTATACGCGTGGTCCGCCCTCGTAACCGGTCTCTGCGCATGACGCTGTTCGCGGCCATCGCGATCGTGGGCGCGCTGCTGCTGGCGTGTGGATCCGAAGCGCCGCGCGGCGCGGTTCACGTGTCGAAGCTGGACGGAGGCGTGGGGCCGGTCACGGCGAATTTCATCGACCGCGCGCTGGACAGGGCCGAGGACGAGGGAGCGGTGTTGTGGGTGCTGGAACTCGACACGCCCGGTGGGTTGATCAACAAGACGGACGACATTGTGCAGCGCTTCGGGGCCGCCACGGTGCCGGTGGCGGTCTACGTCAGCCCCGTGGGGGCACGGGCGGCATCGGCCGGAACATTCATCACGATGGCGGCGCACATCGCGGCGATGGCTCCGAGTACGCAGATCGGCGCGGCCCATCCGGTGGCCGGGGGCGGGGACGACATCGAGGGGGCGCTGGGCGAGAAGATCACGAACGACGCGTCGGCCGACATCCGAGGCATCGCCAACCTGCGCGGTCGCAACGCGGACTGGGCGGAGCGGGCGGTGCGGGAGTCGATCTCGGCGACGGCGAGTGAGGCGCTCGATCTGAACGTGATCGATGTGGTGGCGGTGAGCCTGGAGGATCTGCTGGCCCAAATCGATGGGCGCGAGGTCCTGGTGCAGCCGGGCAGCCCCCCGGTCGTGCTGCGCACCGCGGGTGCGCCGATCGTGCGCACGAACATGACCATCTTCGAGCAGACCTTGAACTTCATCGCGGACCCGAACATCGCCTTCCTGCTCGTGAGCTTGGGGGGGCTGGCGCTGTTCGTCGAGATCCTCTCGCCGGGGCTAATCGGCCCGGGCGTGTTCGGGGTGATCGCGCTGATTCTGGGGTTCTTCGCGTTGGGCGCGCTGGAGACGACGCCCGCCGGGATCGGGCTCCTCGTGCTGGCCTTCATCCTGATTTCGGTGGAGATCTTCGTGATCCCGGGGTTCGGTTTCTTCGGAATCGGGGCGATCATTGCGCTCCTCGTGGGAGGGCTGATCCTGTTCTCGGATACACCGAACGCGCCCGATATCTCGATCTGGGTGTTGATCGGCGTGGTGGCATTCATCGCGGCGGTCGTCGTGGGGCTGTGGGCGCTGATCTTGAGTGACCGGCGCAAACGGGTCGTTGCACCCAGCCTGGAGGAGCGGATGAAGGGTAAGGTCGGTCGCACGCAGACGGCGCTGAATCCGGAGGGGACGGTCCAGGTGGAGTCCGAGCTGTGGTCGGCGCGATCAGAGTCTGGGACGATCGCCGCGCGTACATCGATTGAGGTGATGGACGTGGACGGGCTTTTCCTGATCGTGCGACCGGAGGCGGTGCTGCTGCCGGCAAGCGCCGGGGGCGAGGCGCAGCGGCCCTAGGCCTCAGGCTGGGCACGCAGCGAGACCTCGCCCGCGTGCAACTCGTGGAGTTGATCGTGGGCGTCGCGGACGAGGAGTGCGCCGTCGGCGGCGACATCTTCGGCCACGCCATGCAGAGTCTTGCCGTCGTCGAAGCTGACGCTGACCCGACGTCCCAAAGTCTCGGAGCGGTTGCGCCAACCCTCGAAGAGGACGGGGTTGGTGGCGCCGTCGTAGGCGCGCTCGAAGGCGCTCAGCACGGCGGCGAAGACGGGCTCACGGGCAATGGGCCTGCCGCGCACGAGGGCGAGGCTGGTTGCGGGCTGGGCGATCTCAGCGCCGTGGGCGGCGGGATCGAAGTTGACGTTGATGCCGACGCCTACCAGGGCGAACTCGGGCTTGCCCGCACTCCACTCCCCCTCGATGAGGATGCCCACGAACTTCTTGCCGGAGAGGCGCAGGTCGTTGGGCCATTTGATGCGGGGGTAGAGGCCAACGATCTGCTCGACGCCGTTGGCGACCGCGACGGGAGTGACGATGCTGAGACGCTGGACCCGCTCGAGGTCGGGCCGCACGACGATGGTGAAGTAGAGGTTCTGGTAGGGCGGGGCGACCCAGCGGCGGTCACGGAGCCGGCCCCGGCCAGCCGTCTGTTCCTCCGCCACGACGACGGTGCCGTGGGGGGCGCCATCCTGCGCTGCCGTGCGAGCGTCGTCCATGGTGGAGGTGGTGCGGCGCTTGTAGATCAGCTCGCGGCCCACCCAGCGGGTGCGGAGATCGCGCTCAACCAGCTTCGGTCGGAGTCGGGTGGTCATCAGGCGCACGGTAGGGCGTTTGCGGTGCGCGGCGAAACAGCAGGGGGCGGCGGACAAGAAAAGACCGCCGGCGGGCCACCGGCGGTCTAAGGAGTTCGACTGAATTCGCCCAGTCAGTCAGGAAAGTGCTCTCAGCGAGCGCCCACCTCCTGCATCAACACCGTCAGACTGCTGGGCTTCGAACTACGAGATATATCCAACGTGCACCACCTCCTTTCCTGCTTCACAGTCTAGCAGGTCGGCGCGGCGCGCTGGTAAGGCCCGTTCGAAGCGGACTAGACCTCCGCGGTGATCTCGCGCACGGAGTCTTCGACGATCGTGAGGATATCGTCGACCTGTTCCGCGGTGGAGATCAGCGGCGGGGCGAGCACGAAGGCGTCGTTGCGGACGCGAGAGATGAGGCCGCGGCGCTTGATGGCGCCGAGGAACTTGGCGCCCATCTTCGCTTCGACGGGGAAGGCGGTATCGGTCTCGGGGTCCTGCAAGAAGTCGAAGCCGCACATGAAGCCGAGCCCGCGTACGTTGCCGACGTGGGGATTCTCATCCAGGCGCTGGAGGCCGCTGAGGAGCTGATCGCCGCGGGCGGCGGCGTTTTCGACGAGGTTCTCGTCCTCGAAGATCTGCAGGTTGCGGAGGGCGACGGCGGCGGCTACCGGATGCCCAGAGTTAGTGTAGGCGTGCATGAATTTCACCGAGGGATCGGTGCCGGTGATGGTCTCATGGATCTCCTTGGACCAGAGGGTGGCGCCCATGGGGATGTAGGCCGAGGTGATGGCCTTGGCCAGCGAGACCATGTCGGGCTGGACGTCGAAGTGCTCGAGGGCGAACCACTTGCCGGTGCGGCCGAAGCCGGTGATGACCTCATCGGCGATGAGGAGAACCTCGTAGCGGTCGCAGACGTCCCGCAGTTGCGCGAAGTAGTCGGGCGGCGGCGGGTAGACGCCACCGGCCCCTTGCACGGGCTCCGCGATCACAGCAGCGACGGTGTCGGCGCCCTCCTGCTCGATGGCGGCGACGATGTTGTCGATGTTGATGTTGCCAGAATCGATGCGGCCGCCGCCGGTGGGGGTGGCCCCCGGGGTCGTGGCGGGGAAGATCTCAGCGACGGTTGGGCGGAAGCCCGGGTAGAAGACGGACATGCCGGTGGCGCTCATCGCCGCGAGGGTGTTGCCGTGATAGCCCTCCACGCGGCTGATGATCTTGTTCTTCTCCGGCTTGCCTTTGCAGGTCCAATAGAAGCGGGCGGCCTTGAAGTTCGTCTCGTTGGACTCCGAGCCGGAGTTGGTGAAGTAGACGCCTTGCATGTTGTCGTAGCTCAGGTCGATGACCTTGGCGGCGAGTTCGATGGCGGCCTCGTTGGTGAAGGAGACGTAGGAGTTGGTGAAGGTGTTGCGCTGGATCGCGTCGGAGGCGGCCTGCGCAAGTTCGGGGCGCCCGTGCCCCACGGCGGCGTTCCAGAGCCCGGAGAGCCCGTCCAGGTAGCGGTTGCCGTCGGTTGCGTAGAGGTAGACCCCCTCCGCGTGGTCGACCATGAGCGGGGCCTGGTGGTCGGCTTTGTGATACTGCGGGTGGACCCAGTGGGCGAGGTCCTTTTGGACCAGCTCCTGATAGCGGGCGTCGTCCATCGTGCTCCTCGTCCCCAGACCCCTCGCTCGCAGACGGGCCCGGCGCGTCAAACCTGGCGGTGGCGCAAGGGTAGCGCACGCTCCCGCAACAGACTGTGCGCGGTTACGCCGAGTAACCGTTGTGTCGTAAGAGGTCGCGCACGACGTCGCGGTCGTCCCAGGAATCGGTGTGATCGGCGAAGATCATTGTCTGCTCGGCTCCCTTGCCGGCGACGAGGACGAGATCGTTGGCTGTGGCGCGGTCAAAGCCTCGGGCGATCGCCTCGCGACGGTCGGCGGCCTCTTCGAAATCCACACCGGCCTTCGCGCCTGCGTCGCGCATGGCGTTGGCGATCGCGGCCACGATCTCCTGGGGGTCGGCCGAGCGGGGATTCTCGTTGGTGAGGACTGAGTAGTCGGCGAACTCGGCGGCGACCCGGCCCATGCCTTCGCCCCGCGCGATGTCGCGCTCCCCCGCGCAGCCAAAGACGACGATGAGGCGACCTTGGAGGAGGGGCCGCAAGTCCTGCAAGACGGTACGCAGCGCGGCCTCCGTGGCGGCGGCGTCGACGATGACTTGGAACGGTTGGCCCGCGTCGATCTGCTCCATCCGCCCGGGGACGCCCGGCAAGGCGGCGATGCCGTCCGCGATGGGCCCGATCGGCACCCCGAGCGCGACGGCGGCAGCCGTGGCGGCCAAGGCGTTGCGGACGTTAAATTGGGCAGGAAGGCGGAGGTTGGTGCCCAAGGCGCCGCCCGCGAAGACGACGCGAAAGGCTGTGCCCCGCGGGCCGGCGACGAGGTCGGAAGCGGAGATGTCATTGCCTTGATTCTCGAGACCGAAGCTGAGGATCGGAGCGGAGGTCGCGCCGTGGATCGCGTCGAGATGAGGGTCGTTGTGCGGAGCGACGCCTGTCTTGGGGACACCCTTGTCCGACGCACTGTCGAGGGCGCGGAAGAG
>JAPUIR010000383.1 GCA_027296805.1 Chloroflexota bacterium
TAAGGGCGATCGCGCAGGCATGACCGCAATATGTTGGGTTCCGCAGCTTCACTCTACAGAAACGGTAAATAATCCACCGAATCCCCCGTCTTCTCGACACCAGGCGTTCAGGCGGTGGAAATCTCCGGCCGAAAAACTCTCTTGTTCATGATAGCACATACGTTCGGAACAGCGGTGCGCTGCGCCTCTCGAGCGCCCGGCCGGTACACTCTCTCGATGCCGCCACGTTCCGACATTCACATCCCCCTCTTCCCCTCCGGCGTGGGCTCGGTCTCCGAGACCGACCCCGATCAGGCGGTGGCCGCGATCTTCGCGCGCTACTGGCGCATGCCATTTTGGCCCCAACTTCCCAACCGCACGCCCTTGGAGATGATGATCCCCCAGTTTGGCCTGGCCCTCCCAGGCGCTGAGTGGGACGCCGACAGCGGGACGCTGCATTGGTCCGGCGAAACCTCCGACGCCGCCCTCGAAGCCGCCGCGCTTCCGCCCCCCGAGCGCGCCGCCGGCCTTCCGGCCTTCCTCACGCAGCTTGAATCCCTCCCGGCGGAGAAACGCCCTTCGGTAATCAAGGGGCAGCTCACCGGGCCTCTGACGCTCTCGATGGCGATGCGCGACCCGAGCGGCCGCCGTCCCCATGACGACCCCGATACGCTCACTTGGCTGGGACGGTTCCTGGGCCGGATCGCGTTGTTGCAGGTCGAGCGCTTTCGGGCCTTCGGCGCCAAGGCCTGCATCGTCTTCGACGAGCCCGCGCTGGCTTACGTCGACGAGCCATCGCTCCCGATCTCCTGGTCGCTGGCGAATCGCGCTCTGGAAGAGGCGCTGCGGCCCGTCCAGGAGCGCGGCGCGATTGCGGGACTGCACTGCTGCCAGCCGCCGGACTGGACCCGCGCCTTACGCTCCCGGCCTTCCCTGATCCACTTCGACGCCTCGCCCGGACGGGTGGAGGACGTGATCGAACACAAGAGCGCGATCCGCGAGCACGTCTCGCGCGGGGGCTACCTGGGCTGGGGTCTGTGGCCCACCGCGGGCAACACGGTCGATCCGTTCGACTCGAAAGAGAAGCAGTACTTTCTGGCCAATGCCGCGCGGGACCTCTCATTCGTCGACGCCAGCGTGGGGCTGATCTTTAAGCGCTCGATGATCACCGGCGTCTGTGGCAGCGCCGGGCTCGCTCCAGAGCAGGAAGCGACGATGGCGCAAGATCTCGAAGATCTCTCAATGGGCATCCGCCGTCGTTATTGGATCGCCGCCACCACTGACGTCGATCCCGACGACCCGCTGACCTGAGCCTCGCCGCCCTCGCCTCTATACTCCCTTGCGGGAGAAGGGGATCAATATGGGCAAGCTGGACGGCAAGGTCGCGATCATCACGGGTGCGGGCACGGGCGTCGGACGCTCCTGCATGCAGGTGTTCGCCCGCGAAGGGGCCAAGGTGATCGGCGCGGGGCGCACGGAAGCAACGCTCGACGAGGCGCTCAGCACCGTAATCGAGGCGGGGGGTGACGGTTTCGTTCACCGTACCGACGTCTCCAAAGAGGCCGACTGTGAGGCACTCTTCGCGGCCGCCGTCGAGCGCTACGGGCAGGTCGACATTGTGGTCAACAACGCCAGCGTCGGCTACGACTACGCGACCGAGGATCGGCCCGACTCCATGAACTCCCTCGCCGAGACCCCCAGCGATAACTGGGAGACGGTGATCAACATCAACCTCAACTCGGTCTACTACATGAGCAAGAACGCGATCGGCGCGTTCCGCGCCGTGGGCGGCGGCGCCATCGTCAACGTCTCCAGCATCGGCGGAGAGATGGGCATGCCCGCGGCTCACGCCTACACGGCGGCGAAGGCGGGCGTGAACAACCTCACCCGCTCCATGGCCGTCTCGTACGGTCCGGAAAACATCCGCACGAACTGCGTGGCGCCGGGCGGGATCGATACCAAGATGCTCGCCGGCTATCTCGAGTTCGAGGGCAACCCCCACACCAACGACGGCACGCGCTTCGGCATGGCGCCGCTCGGCCGGCTCGCCTCGCCGGAGGAGATCGCCAAGGCCTGTCTCTTTTTCGCCAGCGACGATTCGTCCTATTGCAACGGCTCGGTGCTCGTCGTCGATGGCGGCAGCACAGCGTCCTGGCTCGTGGACAGCGGCGTCAACGGCCAGATCAAATACGACATCAGCGCGACCGGAGGTTAGTCCGCGCCGCTGCCCGGCGAGTCCCGGTGCGCTGCGAGGAACGCCAGAGTTGCCTCGCAGCACTCCTCGGGCTGCTCCTGCTGCACCCAATGCGATGTCTTGGGCACGTAGTGAATCTCGAACGTTGACGTGAAGTACTCGTCCAGGTCGTAGGTCAGTTCCTTGCCCAAGGCCTGGTCCTCCTCGCCCCAGATCAGCAGCGTCGGCACCGAAATGGTGAGGTCCTCCGCAGGCGGCGCCTTGCTGAACGGGTTGATGAAGTCGCCGCGGAACGCAGCCCGGTAGTAGTTGATCCCGGCGGAGAGCGCCCCCGGCTTCGTGATGGCTTCGGTGTACGCATCGATGTCGGCGTCGCTAAAGGCCTCCTTGCGCACGGCCTGCCCGCGGAAGACGCCCTCGATCAGCCGACGCGGGTTGCGCAGTGCCAGGAACTCCGGCAACCACGGGATCTGGAAGAAAAACATGTACCACGACCTCCGCAACTGGCGCAGGTTGGGACGGCTTCCCCGTCCCAGATGCTTGGCGAAAGCCGCCGGGTGTGGCGCGTTCATCACGACGAGCTGCTCCGTGGCCTGCGGATACTCGATCGCGAACTGCCAGGCGACGCCGCCGCCCCAGTCGTGCGCCACGATCACCGCCGACTCCCGGTCGAAATGACGGATCAACTCCATCACGTCGGCGGTCAAGCGCTTGATGGCGTAGCGCTTCACACCCTTGGGCTTGTCGGATTCGTTGTAGCCGCGCATGTCGGGCGCAACCACGCGGTAGCCCGCCTCCGCCATGACCGGGATCTGATGCCGCCACGAGTACCAGAACTCGGGGAAGCCGTGCAGCAGCACCATCAGTGGCCCGTCTTCCGGCCCCTGGGTGACGTAGTGCAGACGCACGTCCGGTTCCACGTCGGCGTATCCGTGGGTCCAGGTCGGCTGGTCGGCGATTTCCTCGTTGGTCATACGCTCGCTGGTCATACGGCGCTCCGATCTATTGGCTCTGGTCGCTCTGCTGGATGGGTGCGGAGGGGCTCGTCGACGGCAGATCCGCCAAGAAATCGATCAGCGCGGCCGTCACGATAGCGGGCTGCTCCTGTTGCACCCAGTGGCTCGCTTCGTCGACCCAGACCACGCGCAGATCATCGACGTTCTTGCCCGAGTCTTCCAGGAACTCGGGCCTCACGGCCGGGTCTTCGCGACCCCAGACGAACAAGGTGGGGCAGGTGATCCGCTTCTCCCGGTCCCCTCGCGTCTTCCACCAATCGGGCCAGTACAGGTTGCGGTAGTACTTCATAGGGTTCGACAAGCCCCCCGGCTGCTTCAGGGCATGGGCGAACGTGGCCAGGTCGGCGTCGCTGAAGGCCTCCTTGTTCACGGCCAGGCCGCGGAAGACGCGCTCCGTCGTGGCGTCGATGTCTTGCCAGCCGCGCCGCTCCGCCAGCCCGGGCACCTGCATGAACAGGGCGTAGCTGTTGCGGGGGAAGTTGCGCGGCCCCCAGTACCAGGACCGCACCGCGGGCGCGTTCATCACGACCAGGCGTGAGCAATCGTCGGGGTAGTCCAGCGGGAACTGCAGCGCGATTACCCCGCCCCAGTCGTGC
>JAPUIR010000384.1 GCA_027296805.1 Chloroflexota bacterium
ACTACAAGTAGGCCAAACGCTCAGCGTGGCCGAGGTCTTCGAAGTGGGCGACCGCGTTGACGTCCAGGGGGTAGGCAAAGGCAAGGGCTTCGCGGGCAGCGTCAAGCGACACCACTTCGCGGGCGGACCCAAGACGCACGGGCAGAGTGATCGCCATCGTGCACCGGGCTCCATTGGCGCCGGCTCCACGCCGGGTCGCGTGCTGAAGGGCACCCGCATGGCAGGGCGCATGGGCGGCAAGACGGCGTCCTCGCTCAACCTGGAGATCGTGCGCATCCTGCCCGAGCGCGGCCTGATCTTCGTCAACGGATCCGTGCCCGGATCGCCCACCGGCCTCGTCCGCGTGCGCCAGACCAAACGACGCGGGGGCCCCTCGTGAAACTCGCCGTGCTCGACACCGGCGGCAAAGAAGTGCGCCAGATCGACGTGGACGACGCCGTCTTCGGCGTCGAGCCCAATCTCGCCGTCGTGCACCAGGCGCTCATTGCCCAGCAAGCCAATCGACGCCGGGGCACTGCCTCCACGCTCAGCCGCTCGCAGCACAGTGCCGCCACCACCAAGAGCTTTCGCCAGAAGGGCACCGGCCGTGCGCGGATGGGCGCCCGCTCATCGCACGTGCGCGTCGGCGGCGCGGTCGCGTTCGGACCCAGCCCGCGTTCCTATAAGCAGCGCCTGCCCAAGAAGATGCGGCGGCTCGCGATTCGCTCCATGCTCTCGCAGCGTGCCTCAGAGGGCGGCTTGCTCGTCCTCGACGACCCCGAATTCGAGCCCAAGACGAAGAGTGTGAGCGCGCTCCTGGATGCGCTGGGCGTAGAGCGCAGCGCGCTGATCGTGACCGAGCGCAGCGACGCAAATCTCAAGCTCGGCATCCACAACCTCTATCGCATGGAGACCTGCCCCGCCGCCACGCTCAGCGTCGAGGCGCTGCTCAACCACGATCACATCATCATGACCGAGTCCGCCGTGCGTCAGGCGGAGGCGCTGTGGGGCGGCGATCGTGCCGCGACCTCGCGCGGAAAGGGTGCCTGATGCCGAAAGACATCCATCCCTACTCCGTGTTGCGCCGTCCCATCATCACAGAGAAGACCACCGAACTGGCCGACCACGGCAAGTACGTCTTCGAGGTTGATCCGCGGGCAAACAAGCTCCAAATCAAAGAGGCCGTGGAGATCGGCTTCGACGTGGTGGTCCGCAAGGTCAATGTGATGAACGTGCGTGGCCACTTCCGCCGCATCGGTCGCAGAGGCGGCCGCGAGGCGGACTGGAAGAAGGCCGTCGTGACCCTGACCGAGGGTCACGAGATCAAGCTGTTCGAGGGGATATAGGGTGCCGCTCAAGATCTACAAACCCACCTCGCCGGGCCGGCGCAATTCCTCCGGCTACTCCTTCGAGGAGATCACGAAGAAGAAGCCCGAGAAGCGCCTGCTTGCGCCGCTCAAGAAGAAGGCCGGCCGTAACGTGCACGGGCGCGTGACCGTGCGACACCGGGGTGGCGGACACAAACGCCGCTATCGCATCATCGATTGGAAGCGTCGCGACCGCATCGGCCGCGCTGGGCGCGTCTCGGCGATCGAATACGACCCCAACCGCACCGCGCGGATCGCGCTGGTCGTCTACGACGACGGCGTCAAGCGCTACATCCTCGCCCCGCTGGGTCTGGGTGTGGGCGACCCCGTCGAGACCGGCACCGACAGCGGCATCCGCGTCGGTAGCGCCATGGCGATGGGCGATATCCCCAATGGCACCCAGGTCCACGCGATCGAGTTGATCGAGGGACGGGGCGCGCAGATGGCGCGCAGCGCCGGGACCTCCGCCCAGATCATGGCCAAGGAGGGCGAGTACGTTCTTCTTCGCCTCCCTTCCGGCGAAATGCGGCGTGTGCGCCAGGCCTGCTTCGCGACCATTGGCCAGGTGGGGAACGTGGAACACAGCAGAATCAAGCTGGGCAAGGCTGGGCGCAACCGCCATCGCGGGCGGCGTCCCACCGTGCGTGGCTCCGTCATGAACCCGGTCGATCACCCGCACGGCGGCGGCGAGGGCAAGGCGCCGATCGGGCTGCCCGGTCCCAAGACGCCCTGGGGCAAGCCCGCCTTGGGCTACCGCACGCGTGGCAAGAAGACCTCGGACAAATACATCGTGCGTCGACGCGGACGACGGCGTTAAGGAGCGGTCATGTCTCGGTCCACCAAAAAAGGCCCCTACATCAACCACAAGCTCCTGCGCAAGGTGCAGATGGTCCGCGCCTCTGGAGCGCGTGAGGTGATCCAGACCTGGTCCCGCGCCTCCACGATTCTCCCGGAGATGGTGGGCATCACGATCGCCGTCCACGACGGCCGCCGTCATGTTCCGGTCTTCGTCACCGAGAACATGGTCGGTCACAAGCTGGGGGAGTTCGCGCCCACGCGCCTCTTCCGCGGACACATTGGGCGCTCCGAGCGCGTCACACGGGCGAACTGACGAGGACGAAATGGAAGCCTCCGCCACCGGCAAGTTTCTCCAGATGTCGCCGCGCAAGGCGCGCCTCATCTTTCAAGACCTGCGCGGCCTACCCGTCGAGGAAGCATTGATCGCCCTGCGCTTCACGCCCAAACCGGGTGCCAAGCAGGTCGTGAAGCTGGTTCGCTCAGCCGTGGCCAACGCGGAGAACAACTTTGCGATGGACCCCGATGCGTTGCACATCAAGAGTATTTACGCCGGTGACGCCCGCACGCTCACCCGTTTCCGGGCTGCCGCCCGTGGCCGGGTCCAGAAGCGCTTGAAGCGGACCTGCCACATCACCGTGATCGTCTCGGACGACGAGGAGTAGCGCATGGGTCACAAGGTTCACCCCACGATCTTCCGCACCGGCGTCATCTATGGCTGGAAGAGCAACTGGTACGCCGAAAAAAACTACGCGGAACTGGTGCTCGAAGACCGCGCGATCCGCGAGGAGATCGAGAACGGCCTGCGCGAGGCCGGCATCTCCAAAGTGGAGATTGAGCGCAGCGCGAACCAGCTCAGCGTCACGATCCACACCGCCAAGCCCGGCATCGTGATCGGTCGCGGCGGCCAGAAAGTGGATGAGCTGCGCGCCAAGCTGGAGGCCCTCACGGGGCGACGCGTGCGCGCCAACATTGAGGAGATCCGGAACCCGGAGCTCGAGGCCAAGCTCGTGGCGCAGAACGTCGCTGAACAACTCGAACGACGCGTCGCCTTCCGACGCGCCATCAAGCAAGCCGTGCAGCGCACCATGCAGCGTGGCGCCCTGGGCTGCAAAATCATCATCAGCGGCCGTCTCGGCGGCGCGGAGATGTCGCGCCGCGCCGTTGAGCACGACGGTCGGGTGCCGCTGCACACGTTGCGCGCGGATATCGACTACGGCCTCACCGAGGCGCGGACGGTCTTTGGCCGGATCGGCGTCAAGGTCTACATCTACAAGGGCGAAATCCTCCCCTCCGCCGACGAAGACAGCGGACCCGCCGAGCCGAGTGGCCCGGCGCAGGCGGTCCCGCCTCCCGCCTCGTCCCCGCTCGCGCCGGCGCCCCCATCCGCGCCCGCGGTCAGCACCCCCGGAGAGTCTGCCTGATGCTGCAACCGAAGCGGGTCAAATGGCGTAAGCAGCATCGCGGCCATCGCCGCGGTGTTGCCAACTCCGGTAACACCGTGAGCTTCGGGGAGTTCGGCCTGCAATCGCTCGACGCCTCCTGGATCGATGGTCGCCAGATCGAATCGGCCCGGCGCGCCATCACCCATCACCTCAAGCGCGACGGCAAGGTCTGGATCCGCATCTTCCCGGACAAGTCGGTGACTCAGAAGCCCGCCGAGACCCGCATGGGCAAAGGCAAAGGGGCTCCCGAGAAGTGGGTCGCCGTCGTCAAGCCCGGCCGCATGCTCTTTGAGATCGGCGGCGTGCCGGAGACCCTGGCCCTAGAGGCGCTGCGCCTCGCCGCCCACAAGATGCCCGTGCGCACCCGCGTGCTCGCGCGCGAGACCGAGGTCATCTAGCCATGCCCAACCCGCTGGCCGATGAAGCCCGCGCCATGAACGACCGCCAGCTGGGCGAGGCCGTGAACGAGGCTTATCGCGAGCTGTTCAACCTGCAGTTTCAGAAGGGAACGCGGCAGCTCCAGGATGGTCTGGCGGTGCGCCGCGCCCGCCGTCAGATCGCGCGGCTGCGTACGATTCAGCGCGAGCGCGCGATCGCGGACGTGCTGGGGGCGCCGTTGGCGCCCAGCGCGGCTCCGGCCGAAGCGGCCGTATCTCCGCAGAAGCGCCGAGCGCTCGAAGCGCGTGCGGCCCTCGAGGCGAAAGACGTTGAGGCGGAGGAGGAAGCCACTGCCGACGCCGAGGCGGACGATGCCGCCGGCGATGACGCCGCTGACGATCAGTCGGCCGACGAGGACATGAACGAAGAGGACGGCGGCCCAGCGGTCGGCCAAGTGGACGACGACGTGGAGACCGATGACGTCGCCGCTGAAGACGACGCGGGGACCGATGACGTCGCCGCGAACGGCGACGATTCCGCGGACGCAGACGATTCCGTGGACGCAGACGAGAAGGCGGACTAACGCATGGCCCGGAAACAACGCTCAGGGGTCGTCGTCGGCGACGCAATGGATAAGACAGTCGTCGTCAGCATCCAACGCACCGTCACACACCCCCTCTATCACAAGGTCCTGCGCCGCCGGAAGAAGTACCAGGCGCACGACGAGACCAACCTCGCCAAGCTGGGCGACCGCGTCTTGATCGAAGAATGCCGCCCCATCTCCAAGCACAAGCGTTGGCGCGTGCTGGAGATCCTGGAGCGACACGAGGTCGCCGAGGTGCAGCCCCGCGACATCGTCGCCCCTTCGCTGACGCCTGATGAGTCTGAGTCCGAGCCCAAGGCAGTGGCGGTCGAGCCGGAGACAGTGGCCGAGACCGAGGCGAGCCCCGAGACCGAAGTTGAACCCGAGACCGAAGCTGAGCCCGAGACCGAAGCTAAGCCCGAGACCGAAGCTAAGCCCGAGACCGAAGCTGAGGCGGCAACGCCTGCCGCCGGCGCGGTCGATCCGCCCGAGGAGGAAGCCGAGTGATCCAACAGGAGAGTTCCCTGCGGGTCGCCGACAACTCGGGCGCCCGTGTGATTAAATGCATTCGCGTGCTCGGAGGGACCGGCCGCCGCTACGCCGGTGTGGGCGATGTGATCGTCGCCACGGTGAAGCAAGCCGACCCCGGCCGCGACGTGAAGAAGGGCGAGGTGGTCCGCGCCGTGGTCGTACGCACCACCAAGCAGTACCGACGCCCCGATGGCTCCTACATCAAGTTCGATGACAACGCCGCCGTGCTGCTGGGGGTCGATCAGGCGCCCCGGGGCACGCGCATCTTCGGCCCGGTCGCCCGTGAGCTGCGCGAGCGGGACTACATGCGCATCGTGTCGCTCGCACCGGAGGTGGTGTAACCATGCGACGCGTGCGGCAAGACGATCAGGTGCAGGTGCTCACGGGCAAGGATCGCGGCCGGCGCGGTCAGGTCCGCCAAGTGCTGGCGGACCAAGATCGCGTGCTCATCCAAGGCGTGAACATCGTCAAAAAACATATGCAGGCACGTCAGCTAGGCACCCAGGCGGGCATCGTCGAAGTGGAGGCGCCGCTGCACGTGAGCAACGTCGCGGTGGTCTGCAGCTCCTGCGACAAGGCCACCCGCGTCGGCTTCCGCATCCGGCCCGACGGCGTCAAGGTGCGCTTCTGCAAATCCTGCGACGAGGACTTGGACTAATGGACGTCCCCCGCATCAAAACCAAATACCGCGAAGAGGTGGTGCCCAAGCTGTTGGAGGAGTTCTCCTACGGCAGCGTCATGCAGGTGCCGCGTCTCTCCAAGATCGTGGTCAACGTCGGCGTCGGCGAGGCGGTCGGCAACGCCCGCGCGCTTGACGCCGTCGTGGAGGAACTCACCGCGATCACTGGGCAGAAGCCGATCATCACGCGCGCCAAGCAATCGATCGCCAACTTCAAGATTCGTGAAGGCAACGCGATCGGCGTCGCCGCCACGCTGCGCGGCAACCGGATGTGGGAGTTCTTCGACCGCACCGTGAACGCTTCGCTGCCCCGTGTGCGCGACTTTCAGGGCGTCTCGCGCACCGCCTTCGACGGACGCGGCAATTTCTCCCTGGGCATCCGTGAGCAGATCGTGTTTCCCGAGATCGACTTCAGCCTCGTCGATAGGATCCGCAGCCTCCAAGTCAGTTTCGTGACGACCGCGCGCAGCGATGAGGAAGGCCGGCGCTTGCTGGACCTCCTCGGCATGCCGTTCGCGCGGATCGCGTAGGAAGGGACGGCCTCATGCCAGTGACCGACCCCATCGCCGATATGTTGACCCGCATCCGCAACGCGGTGGCGGCGCGACACGACCGTGTCGCGATTCCCACCTCAAAGCTCAAGGTCGCAATCGCGGATGTCCTCGCCGACGAGGGCTTCATCAAGAGCTACGAGGTGCAGGATGGACCCGCAGGCCCCCAACGGGAGCTCAACATTGAGTTGCTTTACGCGCCCGACAACGGCCCCTCGGTGCTGAGCGGCATCCAGCGTGTGAGTCGTCCTGGGCTGCGCGTGTACGTACAAAAACGAGAAGTCCCGCGCGTTTTCGGAGGGCTTGGCGTCGCCATCCTCTCCACACCGCGCGGGGTCATGACAGGGCACGCCGCCCGCCAATCGAACGTGGGCGGCGAAGTCCTGTGCTACGTCTGGTAGAGCCATGAGTCGTGTCGGTAAATTGCCCGTCCCCGTCCCGGAGAACGTCACCGTCTCAATCGACGGTGCCCGTGTCACCGTGAAGGGGCCCAAAGGCGAGTTGGAGCGGACCTTTCACCCCGACATCCGGCTCGCGCAGGACAGCGACACGATCGTCGTTACCCGCCCGAGCGATCGCCGTGACCATCGGGCGCTGCACGGCCTCACCCGGGCGCTGCTCAACAACATGGTGCTGGGCGTCTCAGAGGGCTTCGTTAAGACACTCGAGATCCAGGGCACGGGCTACCGGGCCGAGCTGGAGGGGAAAACACTCGTCATGCGCGTCGGCTTCTCGCACCTCGTGCGTGTGGAGCCACTGCAGGGGGTGGAGTTCGCAGTGGAGGGGCAGCTCGTGCGGGTGAGCGGGATCGATAAGCAAGTCGTCGGCCAGCAGGCCGCGGAGGTCCGGAAGGTCCGTCCGCCGGAGCCCTACAAGGGCAAGGGCATCCGTTACCAAGGCGAATTCGTCCGCCGTAAGTCGGGCAAGGGCGCGATCGGGGAGTAGGAGAAGCAGCGCGATGGGAACTCGTCGACGGCGAGTCACAAGCTCAGCGGCGCGCACGCGCCGGCATGTCCGCGTCCGCCGCAAGGTCAGCGGCACGGCGGAGCGACCGCGCTTGGCGGTCTTCCGCTCCAATAGCCACATCTACGCCCAGGTCATCGACGACCGTGCCGGGCGTACGATCGTCGCGGCCTCCGACCTGGAAGCGGAGCTGCGCACGCCGGGACAGAACAAGACAGCGCGCGCCCAGGCCGTTGGCGAGCAGCTGGCCCGTCGGGCGAAAGAAGCCGGTGTGAACGAGGTGGTCTTCGATCGCGGAGGCTACCGATTCCATGGCCGCGTTAAGGCGCTGGCCGAGGGGGCCCGCGAGAGCGGGCTGGCCTTCTAAGGGAGTAACGCATGGTGCAGAATCGGCAGCGTGGTGGACGGGACGATCGGCGGGGGCGTGGTCGCGGCGGTCGCGATGATCGCGGAGACGACTTCACTGAGAAGGTCGTCGCGATCAATCGCGTCGCCAAAGTGGTCAAGGGTGGCCGCCGCTTCTCCTTCACCTCGCTCGTCGTCGTTGGCGACGGCAACGGACGCGTCGGCTTCGGTCTGGGACGCGCCAATGAAGTTCCCGAAGCGATCCGCAAGGCGGCCACCATCGCGCGGCGCAACGTCGTCCAAGTGCCGCTCCGCAATGGCACCCTGCCCCATCCCATCACCACCGACTTCGGAGCCGCCCGGGTCATGCTGAAGCCAGCCGGGCCTGGGACGGGCGTCATCGCGGGCGGGGGAATCCGCGCCGTGATGGAGGCGGCGGGAGTGCGCAACGTCCTCACCAAATCGCTCGGCTCCAACAACGTGATCAACGTCGTGCGGGCCACGATGAAGGCGCTCCAGGAGCTGCGTGACCCGCGCCAAGTGCGGCGCGAGCGATTGATCCTGGCCGGCAAGATCAAACCAGATCCTGAACCCGTCGCAGAGCCCGCTGCTGCGAGCGACACCACCGAGGCAGCCCCCGCCACCGCGGCCCCCGCCGCGACTGCGGCCCCCGCGACCGCGGCCCCCGCCACTGCTCCTGCGACTGCGGCCCCCGCCGCTGCTCCCGCGACTGCGGCCCCCGCCACACCGGCGCCCGCCACTGCGGCCCCCACTACACCGGCGCCCGCCACTGCGGCCCCTGCCGCTGCTGCTCCCGCGACCGCGGCCCCCGCCACACCGGCGCCCGCCACGACCGCCCCCACGACGACTGCCCCGGCAGCCGACGCCCCGGGGGCTGATGTCCCTGCCGCAGAGGCGCCTGCCGGTGATGCCGACACCCCTGACGCCGCCACCAGCACTGATGCCGACACCGGTGCCGGCGACGCCGCCACCGAGACCACCCCCGATGCGCCTGCAGCCGACACGGCTGCCCCGGCCTCCGAGTAGCGGACACGCGGAGAGAGGAACCAACCGTGGCACGGCTGCGTATCACCTATGTCAAAAGCTGGCTGGGCTACCGCTCGGACCAGGGGCAGACCGTGCGCTCCCTGGGTCTGCGCAAGCTTGGTCAGAGCGTCGAACAGCCAGACACCCCCGATGTGCGTGGTATGATCCATAAGGTGGCTCACCTC
>JAPUIR010000385.1 GCA_027296805.1 Chloroflexota bacterium
TCCGTGTGCCAGTGCAGCAGCTCCACGAGGGGGTTTCGCCCGATGCTGCGCACCTTGAACGAATCTACCTCCGTCGCGATGTAGGGCGTGATCCCTTGGTACGAGGGCGTCACTGGCCGCACGGACGGCTGGTCGCCCCACGATGTCGCCAGGTAAGCGATCGGCGACGCGCCAATCACCTCCAACGCGTCTTCCCAGAATTCCGGCATCGGCTCCGCCATCGTGGTCCTCCGCACCGCACAGCGACCTTGCGCCGATTCTGCGACGAGATGCGGAGAACGTCAACGCCCTGGTGCGTCCCGCAGCGAATCATTTGGCGGCGGAGGCTCAGCGGTGGACGCTCAGCGACGGTGGCAGAAGAACTCGCGCTGCTGCGGCGAGCCGATGATGTGGTCGATCCGCAGCGTCAGCTCGGGGACCCCCTCCGCTCGCAGCACGATGTCGTGCTGGTCGGAGTACACCATCGCCTCCAGCACCCCCGACGGTTCGATCTCCGTCAAGCGCACGCTGTAGGCCTCCGCCAGATGGTCCCGTTTGCGCGGGATCGCCTGCCCGCGCGCAATCAACGTCCCGCTCGGCGTCAGCACCGTGCAACTCAGTTGGTACGGGAGAGAAGGGGTCTCCGCTTCCTTGGAAGCGGCGTCGGCGGTCTGCTGCCCAACAGACCTCTCTGCTCGGACGGGCGTTTGCACCATGGGTGGCGCCTTCCCGCCCCGCATCACCAAAACTGATATACGAGATACACGCCTCGACTGATTCTGTCAATAGTGCGAACCATCTCCTCGCCTCTGCAATCCGCGTCCCGGGCCAGGTTCAGTCGCGCTACGCTGCCACCATGACGACGATTCGTCCCCTGCCGCCTGCGGGTGCCTCCCTCATCTACCGCATCACTCGCTGGTCGGCCTACCTGGGTCTGCGTCTGTTCTACCGCCGCCTTGACGCGATCGAGCCACGGAATTTCCCTGCGGACGGCCCCGTCGTGCTCGCCGCCAACCACCCCAACTACATCATCGATGCTCTCGCCATCGCTACCCGCACCGGCCGCCAGATCCACTTCGTGGCCAAGGGACCGCTGCTTGACCGCTACCCCGTCCTCAGCCCTTTCCTACGCCGCCTCGGCGTCATCCCCATCTATCGCGCCGAAGACGACCCCGCCGGCCGTCACGACAACCGTTCCTCCTACGAGCACTGCGCAGCTCTCCTCCAGCGCGGCGGCGTCATCTGCATGTTCGCCGAAGGACGCAGCCACCCGGAGCCCCGCCTCCGCGACCTCCGCACCGGCACCGCCCGCATCGTTCTCGAATCAGAAGCCCGTGACGGCTATCGGCTTGGCGTTCAGCTCATCCCCGTCGGCCTCTACTTCCCGCAAGAGGATCGCTACTTCACCGACGGTGTCGTGGTCTTCGGACAGCCCATCCCGCTCGACCCGTTCCTCGCTCAGCACCGCGACCAAGCGGGCAAGGCGGTCCGAGCCCTCACGGCGGAGATCCAAGAACGCCTCCGGGCTCTCACCCTGCACGTCCCGGATCCCGGCTGGTTCGAATTCGTGGAGCAGATGCACGACCTCCAGTACCCGGCCAACGGCTCCGCGCTGGACCAGCTCCAGCGCAGC
The DNA here is from genome assembly GCA_027296805.1 of Chloroflexota bacterium. Taxonomy (GTDB): domain Bacteria; phylum Chloroflexota; class Dehalococcoidia; order Bin125; family Bin125; genus JAPUIR01. The sequence goes on from JAPUIR010000385.1 coordinate 1,613, forward strand.
CAGCGGGTCAGCGCCGCGGTGGAACGCTTCCGCGCGGATCGGCCCGTTCAGGCGGAACAGTTCCGGGCTCGCGTCGGCCGCCTCTGGCACCGCCGCGAGGCCTATCGACGCCATCGTCTCCCCGCCGCCGATCCCGTCGCCCACCGTCGTGGTCTGACCCACCGCCTCCGCGACGCCGCCGCGATTCCGGTCGCCTCGCTCGGCTTCCTCTACCACGCACCGCCATTCCTCGTGCCCAAACTCTGGGCTCGCTTCCTCGTTCCCTCGCGCGAGAAGAAGGCCTTCGTCAAGTTCCTCGTCGGCGTGCCCGTCTTCCTCGCTTGGTACGGCGCCACCCTTCGTCTCCTCTGGCCGGGCAACGGTCGTCGTGCCCTGCTTCTGCTTGCAGTCGCTCCGCTCAGTGGCCTACTCGCCCTCCGCTCGCGAGCACACCGACGCCGCTGGTTCGACGCCTGGCGCCGCATCGACACCACCAGCGACGCCGAGCTTGGATCCACGGTCGCCGCCGAGCGACAGGCCCTCCTCGACGAGTTCGCCCCTTGGGGCGAGCCACCAGCCCCCTCCCCGAGCCCATCCGACACCTCCGCCGACCCTGTCCCGCACCGCGACTGACGCTCTCCCCCTCAATTCGCGAAGCGGCCTCACCGGCCCATCGCCTCTAGCCGGCGGGTCCGCGATACTACGTCGCGGTCTGGAGGAACAATCATGGGCAACCGACTCGAAGGGCGGGTCGCCGTCGTCACCGGCGCCGGCCGCGGCATCGGCCGCTGCCATGCCCTCAACCTGGCCTCGGAGGGCGCCAAGATCGTCGTCAACGACCTCGGCGGTGGCCCCGGCGGCCAAACCGACGACGCCACCGCCCAGCCCGCCGACGAAGTCGTCCAGGAGATCAAAGACACCGGCGGCGACGCCGTCGCTGTCTACGACTCCGTCGCCTCGATGGAGGGCGGGGAGCGCATCATTCAGACGGCCCTCGATTCCTTTGGCCGCCTCGACATCCTCATCAACAACGCCGGCATCCTCCGCGACCGCATGATCTACAACACCACCGAGGAGGAGTGGGACGTCGTCGTCGCGGTCCACCTCAAAGGCCATTTCGCCTGCCTCAAGCCCGCCGCCCAGGTCTTCCGTCAGCAGCGTGGCGGGCGCATCGTCAACACCTCCTCGGAGAGCGCCCTCGGCAACATGGGCCAGGGCAACTACGCCGCCGCCAAGGAAGGCATCACCGGCCTGACCCGCGTTGTCGCCCGCGACCTCGGCCGCTACGGCGTCACCTGCAACTCCATCCGCCCGCGCGCCGGAACCCGCCTCACCTTGGATCCGGAGCTGCTCGAACAGCAGAAGCGCGCCATGCAAAGCCGTGCCGGTGGCCGCCTCGGCGGCGGAGACAGCGATGTCGCCATGACCGGCATGGCCGCCGGCATGTTCAAGCCGGAGAACGTCTCCCCCTTCGTGACCTGGCTCTGCACCGACGAGGCCGCCAACGTCAACGGCCGTTCGTTCCTCGTGGGCGGCAATCTCATCGGCCTCTACACCGAGCCCACCGTCGAGGCGGCCCTCTACAACCCGCAGGAAGACTGGACCGTCGACTACATCTCCGCGATCGCGCCCCAGTCGTACCTCGGCTCCATCAAGAACATCGCCCCAGCTCAGGATCCCAAGGCGTAGCGACTCAGCCGCTGGCCGAGTCGGACTCCACGCGCATCGGCACGAAGATTCGGTACCCACCCGATCCCCTATCCGGTGATGCGGTCCCGTCATGCGCTAGCATGCCCCCGCTCAACTCGATTCTCCTTAGGAGAGCGGCGTCTGAGATCCCTAGCCGAAACCCGAAGAAAGACACGGCGCTATGGTCACCACCACCTCTGATTCCATCGACTTCGCCGCCAACGGCGGTACCGCCTCCGGCTACCTCGCTTACCCCACCGAAGGCGGCCCCTATCCCGGCGTCGTCGTGATCCAGGAGTGGTGGGGCCTCAACGACAACATCAAGGACATCGCCAACCGCATCGCCGCCGAGGGCTACGTCGCGGTCGCTCCCGACCTCTACCACGGCGAGGTCGCCGACGAGCCCGACCTCGCGCAGAAGCTCATGATGGCGATGGTGCAAGAGCAGGCCACCAAAGACATGAACGGCGCCGTTGCCGCGCTTCAGGCCCGCGACGATGTCGTCTCCGACCGTATTGGCACCACCGGCTTCTGCATGGGCGGCGGACTCGCACTGCTCCTGCACATGCAGAACGGCGCCGTGAAGGCATCCGCGCCGTTCTACGGCGTGCCCATGGGGGATCTCGCCGACTGCAAGAACATCCAGGGTGGGGTCCTGGGCATCTACGCGGGCCTCGACGGTTTCGTCACGCAGGAGTATGTGGATCAAGTCGGCCAGGCCCTCAACGACGCCGGCGTGCCCAACGAAATCGTCGTCTATCCCGAGGCCGACCACGGCTTCTTCAACGACACCAGCGACGTCTTCAAGGCCGACGACGCGAGCGACTCCTGGGAGAAGCTCAAAACCTTCTTTGCCTCGAACCTGAAGAGCTGAATCGCGCGGCCCGCGCGCCGGCCCGGATCTCGCAACGTCGTGGGCTGAAGGACGGCTGCCTAGATCTCGAGTAAGCCCGTCTCGCCCTCGTGCTCGTCCTCGTCGTCCAACTCCTCGTCCGCGCCCAGCCCCACCCCGATGTAGACGAAACCCGCGATCGCTCCGAAGAGCAGCAGACCCAACACCGCGATCGGCCAGATCAGCCACCACTCGAAGCCGCCGTCGGCCGTGCTCAGATGCTGATTCCCCGCTCCCAGGTTCACCATGATCGCATTGACCACGATGCCCATCACCGCACCCACCAGCAACCCGGGCAGCAGCAGCATGCCCTTCAGCCACCAGGGTGCTGTCAGCAACCACTTCGGCAGCAAGAACGACGGAACCAGCGGCATGAACTCTCTCCCGACTCCGATCGGCAACTGCCGTCTCCCCAGAGAGTAGGCGCGCCCATCACCCAGCGTCTACCGTTGCCCCTCGCCCGCTCTCTGGCTCACGAGGCCGCGCCCATCTACGCTAGAACTGGGTTCAGGCGCAGGGCCTGAGCGGTCGGGGTGATCCGCGGAGCACTATGACCGAGACGTCGTATTGGACCCGTCTGCATCGAGAGCGGATGAGTCGGCGTGCACTCCTGCGCGCCAGCGGTCGCGCTGGTGTGGGCGCTGCGGGCCTGGCCCTGGTCGGTTGCGGTGGCGACGACGACGAGCCCGAAGCGGATGACAGCGAAGACCCCGACGACCAAAGCCTCCCCGACGACCAGGCGGACGGCGCCGCACAGGATGACCCGAGCCAAGACGACGCGGCGCAGGACGACGTCGCCGTCCCCCCGCCTCCCACCGACCCAGTCAGTGGCGGCATCGTCCACCTCTTCGGGATCACGGAAGAGCACGATCGCTGGGACCCGCATCGCTCTCGCTTCCAGCAGACACAGAGCTACTTCAGCCTCAGCTACAACCGCCTTGTGAGGCCTTCCTCCGTCTCCGCTGGCACCTTCGAGCCGGACCTCGCCCAGCTCCCTGAGACGCCTGACGAAACCACCCACATCTTCCGCATCCGACCGGCAGCCCGCTTCTGGGACGACGACCTGACCGCAGGCCGCCCCTTCACGGCGGACGACGCGCGCTTCAACATCACCCGACAGCAGGACGCCCTCGACGCCGCCGGCGATCCCGACCTTCTCTTCTATCGCCGCGCCGCTTTCCGCGCCCTCGCCTCCGTTGACACCCCCGACGACGCGACTCTCACTATCACCACCACGGAGCCGCAGGCGACCCTCCTCTCCGACCTCATCGCCGGTCCCTGGGGCTGGATGATCAGCCCCGAGGGCGCCCAGGAGTTCGGCGACCGCTGGCGCGACCAGCCCAACATCTACCAATTCGCCTCCGGCACGGGCCCCTTCCAGCCCGTCGGCTTCGTCCGCAATGGCGACGTCGCCTTCCAGAGCTCCGAGAACTGGTGGGCCCCTGGCTCCTACCCCGATGGCATCATCATCCGCCGCGTTGCCACCCAAGCGATCGGCCAGAGCTACCGCGATGGTCTACTCGACCGCGTCGACTTCCCCCTCACCAAAAACAGCGTCGAAGCTCTGCGCGAAGAGTTCCCCGACGACCCCGTGTTCGAAATCCCGCTCGACACTCCCGTCCAGCTCCAGCTGGGCGTCACCACCGACACCGACAACCCACTCAGCGACCCCCGCGTCGGCATGGCCCTGGGC
>JAPUIR010000386.1 GCA_027296805.1 Chloroflexota bacterium
CACGCTGGAGAGCCTGGAAGGCGCCCAGGACCAGGCGGCGGATGCCTTACGCCTCGTCCGCCAGTACATCGATGGCGTGGAGTTGAACCCTGCTCGCCTCGACGAGGTCGAAGCCCGGCTCAGCCTGATCCACGATCTGCAGCGCCGCTACGGCGACACCACCCTCGAGATCATCGCCCATGGCGAGTCCGCAGCCGTGGAAGCCGCTGAACTCGACGCCTCCGACGATCGATTGACGGCGCTGCGCGGCGACGAGCAAGCACGGGCACAATCGCTCAGCATCGCCGCGACGGCGCTCAGCGAAGCGCGACGCACCGCCGCCGCTCGCTTCGTCAAGAGCGTGACCAAAGAGGCCAAGCGACTCCAGCTCCCGCACACCCGGATCGGGGTGCGGTTCGACGCCCGGCCTGCGTCGGCCGACGCTCTCGATGGACTGGCGCTGAACTCCGCCGCCACCGTGATCGGCGAAGGAGCGCCGAGAGATGCACCGCTCGCCTCGTCAGTTGCGTTCGACAACAGCGGGATCGACCAAATCGAATGGCTCGTCTCGTTCAACCCCAGCCTGCCCCCGCGCTCGATGGCACGCGTCGCCAGCGGCGGCGAGACCGCACGCCTGATGCTCGCCATCAAGACCGTGCTGGGGCAGAGTGATCCGGTGCCCACCCTGGTCTTCGACGAGGTCGACATCGGACTTGGTGGGCGTTCCGGGGCCATCGTGGGTCAAGCACTTCGGCGACTCGCTCGCTCGCATCAGGTACTGTGTATTACACATTTGCCGCAGGTCGCCGCCTACAGTACGGCGCATCTGAGGGTTCAGAAGTCGGTTAGCGCGCGAGAATCGCGCGTCACCGTGGAGCCGGTTCGAGACGAAGCTCGCATCCGCGAACTCGCCGAAATGCTCGGCTCCGACAGCGAGACGAATCGCCGCAGCGCTCGCGAACTTCTCGACGCCAGCGGCGACACCCGGCACGACCAGCCATGACCACCGCCACGACCCCGCACACCGCGGAACGCGCACGCGTCGCCGACGTTCCCGCCATCCATCGCCTGATCCAGCATTGGGCCGACGAGACCGGTGACGTTCTGCCCCGCACGGAAGGCGAAATCTACGAGTCGCTGCGCGACTTCCTGGTCATCCGCGAAAACGGCAAGCTGATCGCCGCCGGCGCGCTCCACATCGAGTGGAAAGACCTGGCCGAGGTCAAGTCCTTGGTCGTCGATCCCAGCGCACAGAGTCAGGGCCTCGGCCGGGTGATCGTCGCCGCCTGCATCGATGAAGCAGTGGCGTTGGGCCTCAAGACCGTCTTCGCGCTCACCACCAGCCCTGGCTTCTTCGAGCGCATGGGCTTCAAGCAGGCTGCCGTCGCCGCTTTCCCGCGCAAGATCTGGAACGAGTGTTTCCGCTGCCCCAAGTACGACCACTGTGACGAGGTAGCCGTCTCGCTCGACCTGCGCTCGCGACTGGACTGAGCGTGCCCACCCCCGAGGATCCACTCCGGGAGCAGCTCGTCGGCAGCGATCGTTTATACGAGGGCCACATCGTCAACCTCCGCAAGGACACCCTCCAACTCTCGGACGGCCGCGAGGTCACGCGCGAGATCGTCGAACACAGCCCGGCGGTCGTCATTCTCGCCTTCGACGACGAGGGCCGGATCGCGTTCGTGCGCCAGTGGCGCAGCGCCACCGGCCAGGCGCTCCTGGAGCTGCCCGCGGGCGGCGTCGACCCTGGAGAGACGCCGGAGCAGGCAGCGGCGCGTGAGTTGCAGGAGGAGGTCGGGCTCAAGCCCGGCAAGCTCGAACCACTGCGAGGATTTTGGGTCGCGCCCGGCTGGGCCACGGAGTACCTGCACGGCTTCGTCGCCCGCGACTGCGAGCGTGCCTCGCTGCCCGCCGACGCCGACGAGCGCATCGAGGTCCACTACCTGACGCTGGGCGAGGCCATGGCTCGGATCGAGGAGGGCGAGATCAAAGACGCCAAGACCATCATCCTGCTGCAAGCGATCGCCCTGCGCGCCGCCGGACCGCTCGTCAACAAGATCGTGCGCTACTACCGCGGTGAGTAGGCCAACGGCGACGAGGCCGTCGGCGACTCGGCCCGCGGCTTCGTCACCATTACCTAGTCCGGAAAACAGGCCGGTGATACGATCGCGCCCCGGAGTCCCCGTTCCGGTGGTCTGACTCTTCGAGCGGAGGGCGCTGACCTTGCTACAGCATGACGTGCTGATCGTCGGTTCCGGTTTGGCCGGAATGCGCGCCGCCCTGGAGGTGGCGCAAGATCCCACCCTCGATGTCGCGATCCTGACCAAGGTTCATCCGCTGCGCTCGCACTCCGGCGCCGCGCAGGGCGGCATCGCCGCCTCGCTCAACAACTCCACCGACCAGGACTCCTGGGAACTGCATATGTACGACACCGTCAAGGGCGGTGACTTCCTGGTGGACCAGAACGCCGCCGAGATCATGACCCGCGAAGCCCCGGAGAACATCTTCGAGCTCGAACACATGGGCTGCGCCTTCTCCCGCTACGACGACGGCCGCATCGCCCAGCGCCGCTTCGGAGGCCACACTGAGCCGCGCGCCGTCTACGCCACCGACCGTACGGGCCACGCCCTGCTCACGGTCCTCTTCGAGCAGCTCTTGAAGCTCGGCGTCAAGGTCTACAGCGAGTGGTACGCCCTCGATCTCATCGTGCGCGACGGGGTCTGCCAAGGCCTGGTGGTCTACGACATCCTCACCGGCCAACTCGAGACCATCGCGGCGCGCGGCGTCATGTTCGCCACCGGAGGCTACGGCCGCGCCTTCCGCGTCACGACCAACTCCTTCGCCTCCACCGGCGATGGCATCGTCCTCGCCTACCGCGCCGGCATCCCCCTGCAAGACATGGAGTTTGTGCAGTTCCATCCCACCGGACTGCAGGGCTCCGGCATCCTCCTCAGCGAAGCGGCTCGTGGCGAGGGCGCGCACCTGACCAACGCCGACGGCGAGCGCTTCATGGAGCGCTACGCCGCGGAGCGCATGGAACTGGCCCCGCGCGACATCATCGCCCGCGCCGAGCAGACCGAGATCGACGAGGGACGCGGCGTCACCGACCTCCGCGACTCGGTCTTCATGGACCTCCGCCCGATCGGCGAAGAGCGCATCCGCTACGCCTTGCCGGCGGTGATGCATCTGGCCAAAGACTTCGCCGGCATCGATCCCCTCAAGGAGCCCGTCCCCATTCAGCCCACGGCCCATTACTCGATGGGCGGCATCCCCTGTGACGTGGATGGCCAAGTGCGCTTGAAAGACCAGGAAGACCGCCCCATCGTCGGCTTCTTTGCCGCGGGTGAGTGCTCCTGCGTCTCGGTCCACGGCGCCAACCGCCTCGGCACCAACTCCCTGCTGGAGGCGGTGGTCTTCGGACGCCGCACCGGCCGCACCTTGCGGAACCGGGTCAAGGATCTCGACCCGACCCGCATCACGGAGGGCGATATGGTCGACGCCGTGGCGGAGGTCGACCGCTTCATGACCGGCCACGGCGACCAGAAAGTCGGCGCCATTCGCGCTGACCTGCGCGACCTCATGATGGAAAAATGCGGCGTATTCCGCTCGCAAGCCTTGTTGGACGAGGCTCTCGGTGGGGTCAAGGACCTGCAGGAGCGCTTCACACGCGCCGCCATCGACGACCACACCACCACCTTCAACACTGACCTGCTCGACGCGCTTGAGCTGGGCCACATGCTCGAATACTCCGAGCTCATCGTCGTCGGCGCCTTGACCCGGCAGGAGTCGCGCGGCGGCCACGCCCGCGTTGACTTCCCCACCCGGGACGACGAGCACTGGTTTAAGCACACCCTCGCCTACCGCGACGAGGACGGACCTCGCTTGGAGTACAGCGAAGTCAACATGCAGCCCCAATATCGTGATCCGTATCCGCCAGAGGAGCGCAAGTACTAGGCCCATTCCCGCCCGGTGCCAGCGAGTAGGACAGCAGATGCCCCAGCAGACCTTCCGAATCCAGCGCTACGACCCAACCGAAGATCGCTCCTACGAGGAGGAGTTCGCCGTCGGGGTCGA
>JAPUIR010000387.1 GCA_027296805.1 Chloroflexota bacterium
ACGCGAAGGTCCTCGAGCCGCATCGGTTTGGAGAGATAGTCGTCCATGCCGGCGGCCAGGCAGCGCTCGCGATCGCCCGCCATGGCCTCGGCGGTCACCGCGACGATGGGCAGGCGGGGTCCCGAGTCGGTGCCGGCACGGATCAGACGCGTCGTCTCCAAGCCGTCCAGCTCGGGCATCTGTACGTCCATCAGGATCAGGTCGTAGCGATTCTCGGCCAGCAGAGCAAGTACCTCGCGACCGTCGGTGGCGAGGTCGGCGTTCCAGCCCAGCGTCTCCACCATGCGCTGCGCGATCCGCTGATTGACTTCGTTGTCCTCGGCGATGAGGAGGCGCTCCGGTCGGCTCGGCGGGGTGCTGGGGCTCGGCCGCCGTTCGGGGGCTGGCACGGCGTCCGTCGACGGACGGAGCGCAACGACCAGGGCGTCCATCAACTGTGAACGTCGGGCGGGCTTGGTCAATGCTGCTTGGAATAACGTCTCACGCGTCTCGCGGGAGACCGCCTCAAGGCCCGCTGAGCTAAGAAGGATCAGCGGCAGCGTGTCGAAATCGGCGTCTGCGCGGATCGTCCGCGCAAGCTCGACACCGTCCATGCCCGGCATGAAGTAGTCCACCAAGACTGCTTGAAATGGGCTCCGGCGGGACTGTTCCCGACGGAGAGATCGGAGCGCCGCAGCGCCGTCGGGCTGGGACTCGGGCAGGGCGCCCCATTCGCGCAACGTCTCTTCGAGAATGACCCGGTTCGTCGCATTGTCGTCGACGATCAGGATCCGGCAGCCGTCAAGGCCGTGCGGCACCGCGTGTTCGGGCGCCGCTGTGGTCGGCAGCGCGCAAGGTAGCGTGACCCAGAACGTCGAGCCGCGACCTTCCGTGCTCTCGACGCCGATCTCGCCGTCCATGAGGTGAACCAACCGCTTCGAGATCGCCAGGCCGAGGCCGGTGCCGCCGTAGCGGCGACTCGTCGAAGCGTCGGCTTGCACGAACTCGTCGAAGATCGTGTCGAGTTTTTCCTGGGGCAGGCCGACGCCAGTGTCGGACACGCTGATCTTGAGCCGTACAGAGTTCTGCTCCCGCTCCAACTCTTCCACCCGCACCATCACCTCACCCTGTTCGGTGAACTTCACCGCGTTGCTCACTAAGTTGAGGAGGACTTGGCGCACGCGCGCTTCGTCGCCCACCACCCAGGACGGCACGGCTGCCGCGTAGTGGACAAGTGGTTCGAGCGTCTTGTCACTGAGCGTGGGCCCGAGCAGCTGCAGCACATCCTCGACGGTGTTGCGCAGCTGGAACGGCCGGCTCTCCAGTTCGATCTCGCCCGCTTCGATCTTGGAAAAGTCCAAGACGTCGTTGATCACGATAAGCAGGGCGGCGCCGGCCCGACGGACAGCTTCGGTGTACTCCGCCTGCTCGGCGCTCTGCTCCGTCTGAGAGAGCAGGTCGGCCATGCCGATCACCCCGTTGAGGGGCGTGCGGATCTCGTGGCTCATCATGGCGAGGAACTGCGCCTTGGCGAGGGCGGCGTGCTGCGCTTCGACCGACAAGCGCTCGGCTTCCTCGAGCGATTCCTCCAGGTGGACTCGCTGCCGCCGGATTGTGCGCCAGCCCCGCCAGACCAGCCCCACCGAGCCCAGGAAGAGACCGGCGAAGCCCAGGCTGAGGATCAGGAAAGAGGTCCAGCGGAGTCGATCGACGTCGGCCGCGATGTTCGGGATCGCGAACGGATCGGTGGGCTGCAGTGTCCCCGCCATCATGGCCATTCCATGTTGCTCTAGCAGCGCCGTGTGCCCATCGAGCTGGGTGGTGAGGTACCAGGAGACGAGCGTCGCGCTCAGAACAGTACAGACGAGGGATAGCGTCGTGAACTGCAGGAGCAAGCTGCCCCGCAGACGTCGAAACGGGCCGGTGGAATCTCGAGTAGCCATGTTTGAGCGAGTCATACGCGGGATCCTTCCCGCTATCCAGCCTGATGGTGTGGTCGAGGGCGTGGCATCGGACGATCCCGGACGGCGCTCCGCTCATTCCCTGAATCCAGCGGGTGACGACCCGCACGGATATTGCCACCCCCTCTGCTAGGCTCCCGCTCAGCCACGGAGGGCGTGGCCTGGAAAGGACGACCTGTGCGCATACTGGTGCTGGGAGGCAGCGGCTTTATCGGGCCACGTGTCATACGGCGGTTGCTGGAGCGCGGACACGAGGTCCACTGCATGGACATCGCGCCGAACGCGCCGTCGCTCGAGGACCTGCGCGACGACATTGCGATCGCTCTTGGCGACATAACGCTGATGGACGACGTGCTGGAGGCGATGGCGCTCAGCCAGCCCGACCGCGTGCTCAACCTCGCCTACGCCTTGGGTGCCGGCGAGGACGATCCGCATCCGCAGGTTCGGCTCAACATCCTGGGCATGGACAACTGCTTTGAGGCGGCGCGCATCCTTGGCATCCGTCGCGTGGTCTATGCGAGTTCGCTCGCGGTCTACGGACCGCAGCGTTTGCACGGGGAGCGCGCGGTCGTGGAGGATGACCCGCGCCTGGGCACAAGCCTCTACGCGGCTTCGAAGATCTTCAACGAGCACCAGGCCGACTGGTACAACCGCGCCTTCGATATGGCGATTACGGGCGTGCGTCCCGCCAATATCACCGGGCCGGATAAGGTGCGTGGTTCGATGGACCACGTGCGCTGCCAAGTGTTCCCGGCCCGCGGCGAGCCCGTCCAGTTTCCCTTCCGGGACGGGATGACGCTGCCGCTCCATGTGGAGGACATCGCAGAGGTCTTCGTGCGCGTGACACTGGCGGCGGAGACGCAGCACACGATCTACAACTCCGGCGGCGAGTCACTCAGCCTGGGCCGGCTCGCCGACATCGTGCGGGGATTCCTGCCCGACGCGGAGATCACGTTCGATGCGGATGAGGGCGGGCGAGAGCCGTCCGGTCTTTACCTCATGGACAACTCGCGTCTCGTCGAAGAGTTCGAGGTCGAATACGCCCCGTTCGAGCAGCGCGTGATGGAGACCATCAACGAGGCGCGCGGTGAGGGCCTCCCGTCGGTTGGCCAGGGCTGAACCGGAACGCCGCTCCGCTCGAAATGTCCGCGGTCGTTCGCTTCTAGCCCGGCCGTCGAGCCAGGATCAGGTCGCGGATCAGTTGTGCTTCGCCAAGGTGCTCGCTGGCGTGGCGGTGCACGAGGAGGAGCAGCGCACGCCCGGTGAGTTGGGCGAGGTCACCCCGACCGCTCGGCGTATCCCACGCTTCCGGCGGCAGTGCGGCAACGACTCCCGGGAAGCTCGTTTTCACCTCGGTCCAACGCTCCAAGACGGCGGACGCCTGCGCGGCGCCGGTGACGAACTCGCGGTCGCGGACTCGGCCGACGGACTGGCCGCCGAAGAACTCCAGAATCTTCTCTTCCGCACTGCCGAGCACATGCGCGGCGAGAATGGCAAGGCTGTTGCCGCTGCCAGTCGCGGGGCGCCAGTCGAGTTCGTCGGGGCTGAGCCCGTCGAGGCAGTCCATCACGCCCTGCACGGCGTCGATGATGGCCTCGGTGTGCAGAGCCGCCGGATCATTGGCGTCGAGAGACGTGCGTCTCGCCTCGACGTACCTGGCGAGTTCCGCCTCGTCGCTCATGGCATCGCTCCTCCACTGGATGACTGGGAGTGAACGGTACCGTGGATCGCCTCGGCCATGACCATGACTCTCCGCCAACTCGCTCGGCTACAGAGGACGACGAGCGCTACGGCACAGCGACGAGATCCACCGCCCTCGACGTCTTGATCCAGAGGGCCTCGCCGAACTCGACCTGTTCAAGCGTGTTGATGAACACGGGCGCATCGGGGCTATAAGTAGAGAAGGCGTCCCTGTCTGGGCTGTAGGTCCAGAGTCCGAGCAGCGCGTCGCCGAGGGCCGTGGCGAATTCTCCTACGGCTGTTGTCGCTCCCGTCCAGGTCACAAGGTTGAAGTCTGCCTCCAGGAACGTGTCCCCCGGCACGAAGGTGTCGCCGGGCACGAAGGTGTCGCCGGGCACGAACGACCAGGTCAGCCACTCGGACACGACTCCACCCAAATGCACCCATGCCGCCATCCCGTAATCGATGGTCTTGAGCGTGTTGAGGAAGCTCGGCGCGGACGGCTGGAAGGTCAGGAACTCGCCGGCGGCAGCGTCCCAGACGAACACCCCAAGCAGATCTGGTAGCAGGCCCGCGAACGCATCTTCGACCGGGAGCTCGGGGCCCGTGTAGCCGACCATCTGGAAGCCGCTACTGAGTTCCACGGTGCGCACGGCCTGGGCTTCGATCTCCACTGCACCCAGGTCGCACGCGTCTCCATCGGGGCGGGCGTGGCCTCGCTGGTCCGTCGCCAGCCCAGCGCAGCCGATCGCCGCATCGACGGCCGGGCTACCCGGCATCGGGACTCGCACCCAGGTCTGCCCGCCTTCGTAGCTGAGGGGGCCGAGCAGGGGGTCTGCCGTGATCGCGAAACCGCAGCTCCCGTCGCTATCGAGATTGCTTCCGACGGCCTCGATGCGGACGCGCTCGTCGCAGTCTCCGCTCGGGTTGTTCGAGATGATCACGTTCTCCAGCAGGACGTCCATGAACGGCCCGCTGAGGCCGTAGCCGTTCGTGTTGTCGACGATCGTCACGTGGCGCAGGGTGGAGAGGCCACGGGAGACGTGGACCCCTGCCCCCTTCGAGGGTCCGCCGGCCTGGTTGCCGCTGATCGTGCTGTTTGTGACGTGCATCTCGCTGCGGAACACCTGGAGGCCACCGCCCGTGTCCTCGGCTCGGTTTCCGCTGACCGTGACGGAGTCCGCGATGAGCGGCGCGTCGGCGACCTGCACGCCACCGCCGAGCCGGGCGCTGTTGTCCGCGATCGTCGTTTGGCTGATGGTCGTCTTGATGCCGGCGTAGATGCCTCCGCCCCCAATGGTTGCCTCGTTCAGTCGAATCACACTGCCGGAGACGGCGAGACTACCGCCGCTGGGCACGTGCACCGCGCCACCGTCCCCGTTGGCGATGTTGCGGAACAGGCCGACCTCTTCAAGTGTCAGGCTGCCGTTCTGCACCTGAATGGCGCCGCCACTGCTGAACGCTCGGTCGTCGGCGACCCCGTTTTGGATCGTGAGGGAGCGGATTGTGATGCTGACAGGGTCGCTGCCCGATGGCGCGTCGAAGTAGCGGTCGAGCCCGGCGGCGTCGAGCACCGTCTGCGTCGCGCCCGCGCCCTCGATCACCACATCGTCCAGAATGTCCAGGTCGCCGGTGGCGCCGTCGTCCTCGCCGGCCCCCTCGATCGTCAGGCTGTAGATACCCGCGGGCACGGTGATCAGATCGGCGCCCTCCAGGGCGTTGGCCTCCTGGATCGCCGCCCGTAGCGAGCAGCTGCCGGACTCCGTGCTGCAGACGCCGTCACCCGGATCGACGTCCATAGCGTCCGTCGTCGTATTCACCACGAACGTTGCTGCCTGAACCGGATCAGCGCCAGGCGGCGCACCGATCGCGATCAGGGCAGCACTCATGATCAGGAGCCCGATTGCAGCAAGGATCCCGCCACGGCGAACTCTGCGATGACGGATCATGCCGGCCTCCAGCGCGATGCGCGCGCCATCTCCGCAGGCGCACGGTTCGCGAGCCTAGCCGGATGGTTCAGCTACGAACAGAATGAAGGCGTCTGGGATGCGATCGATCGCCGACAGGTCGTGCCAGCCAGCGACGCCCCTCAGCCACCGGCCGAATCGGCGCTCTCGACCGCGGTCGCGCCCAGGCTCCCTTTCTGAGGTTGGGCCCGTGCCACCAGCTGCGGAGCCGTTGACGGCAGGGGCACCGCCCGCTCTGTCCCGGGCGCGCCGGCCCCTCCCCGCATCAGCGACGGAACCACGGCCAGCGCCGACACCGCCGCCGCCACCCAGAGCGCCAGCTGAATCCCATCGATGATCGCCTCGGTTCCGCCCACGGACTCGCCGCCACCCACGAGCGCTCCCGCCTGCGACGCGAACAGCGCCGCGGCAGTCGCGAAGCCCACCGCGTTGCCGATCGTCCGCGCCGTCGAGATCGAGGCCGACGCCGTTCCCAGGCGGTTCGGCGGCACGACGCTCATGATCGATCTGGTGTTGGGCGACGAAAAGATCGCGGTCCCGACCCCCACGAGGAAGAGCCGCAGGACGATCCCGGCGACGCTGGTCTCCGCGCCGATCGTACTCAGGAACAGCAGCGCGCCCGCGACGATGGCCAACCCGAGGCTCGTCAGGAAGCGCGGACTCATGCGGTCCGACAATGCTCCCGAGACTGGCCCCAACAGCAGCATGGCGATCGGCATGGCGGCCATGATCCCCCCGGCCTCCAGCGTGCTGAAGCCGCGCCCCGCCACGAGATAGAACGGCATCAAGATGAGCGAGGCGGAGAGTCCAAAGAACTGGAGGATCGATGCACTCACGCCGCCCGTATACGCCCGCGCCTTGAACATCGATAGATCGACGACGGGGCTGGCGGAGCGCCGCTCGATCAGTACGAAGAGCACGAGCAGGGCTCCGGTGGCCCCGAACAGCGCCACAATCGGCGCGCTGCTCCAACCCCACGCATCGCCGCGATTGACGGCGAGCACCAGGCTACCCAACAGTGCGAACAGCAGGAACGAGCCGGGAATATCCAAGCCTTTCGGCCGCTGCTCAACGGCCGTATCGCGCAGCAGCCGCCAGCACAACACCGCCCCCACCGCGCCAAGCGGGATCCGGGTCCAGAAGATCGCCCGCCAGTCCAGCACGTCGATCAACACACCGCCCAGCACCGGCCCGGTCGCCACTCCGGCACCCACAGTCGCCACCATGATTCCCAGCCCCCGGCCTCGCTGCTCGGGCGGGAACGAGGCCGTAATGATCGCGGCTCCGTTCGCCACCACCATCGATGACGCGATGGCCTGGACTACGCGTCCGCCCAAGAGCTCCGGCAGCGACCCCGCGAGGGCCGACGCCCCCGTCGCGACGGTGAAGAGCAGGAAGCCCACGACGTAGAGATGCTTGCGCCCGTAGAGATCCCCTAACCGCCCCATGGTCAGCCCGAGTCCGGTCGTGACCAGGATGAAAATGAGCGAGACCCAGATCACGTTCGCGATGCCGGTGTCGAACTCGTCCGCCAGCGTCGGCAACGCAATGTTGGTGATCGACTGATCGAGCGTGCCCAGGAAGATCCCCAGGCAGACCAGGGTCAGCGCCACGTAGCGGTACGGCAGCCCTGCAACGGGCGTGTCGTCGATCAGCGGTGTGGCGTGAGGCGCGCGCTGCATTCCCAGCTCGGTTCCGGTCTGTTCCTGGTCGGACCACTATCCCACCCGTATCGCTTCGGATCACACGCACTGCGTCGTCTGAGAACGCGCTGTCCGCGCGCCCTCCAGGGCGAGACTCCCGAACCGACGCTCACGGCTCTCCGCGCGCGTTGAGGCGATCGACCTCCTCCATCGCACGGTTGGCACCACGGGCATCATGGCCACCAGCCCCATCGACCGTCAGTTCCGCGACATCCACACCGCCGCCGCCCACGTCATCGTCGGTCCGCTCACCTATGAGGCGGCCGGTCGCGTCGAACTCGGCCTCGAGGCGGAGTTCCCCTTCTTCTAGCCGCCCTCGTCCTCAGCCACCGCCTCCACCGCCACGAGCATGATCCGACGCTCGTCGGCCGCTTTCACAGTAAAGCGGTAGCCCTTGTACACCGAGTCTTCCCCCACCTCGGGAATCGACCGCAGCTCCGCCAGCAGCAACCCCGCCACCGTTTCCGCGTCGGCGTGCGCCAGCTCCACGCCAAGCTCGTCCCCGAGATCGGACAAGGACCGCTGCCCCTCGATGTAGAGCGTCCCGCCGATTCGCACGCTGACGTCGTCGCCCTGAGGGCCACTCTCGCTCTGAATCTGGCCCACCACCTCCTCTGTGATGTCCTCCAGCGTCACCAGCCCCGACGTCGATCCGTACTCGTCGATCAGGATCAGGAGCTGCGCTCCGCTCTGGCGCATGGTGTTGAACGCCCGCGAGACCGACGCACGCTCAGACTCGAAGGGCGACTCGCGCATCAGATCGCGCGCCCTCGTATCGCCCCGGCCCTGCGCATAGGCGGTCGCCACGTCGCGGATATGCAGATATCCCACCACGTTGTCCGGCGAGCCCGCCACCACCGGCATGCGCAGAAACCCCGCCTCCGATAATCGCGCCGCAACCGATTCCAGCGATTCGTCGACGTCCGCCGTCACCATGTTCACCCGTGGCGTCATGATCTGTCGCACCTGTGTCCGCTCGAGATCCAGTGCGCCCAGCAGCATCTCCGACTGCCCCGACCCCAGCGCCCCGCTCTCCTGCCCGATCACGATCGCCGTCCGCAGCTCCCCCACGCTTAGCAGTGGCCGGTCCGGACCCGACTCGCGCACCAAGCGCAGCACCAACCGGCTCACTTGGTCCAGCACCCCCACCACCGGCGCGACCGCCAACGACCAGCCCTGAAGCGGGAGCGCGTACATTCGCGACAGGCGGAAGCCGTGGTGCAGCGCGATCGTCTTCGGACCCACCTCACCGAACACGACCAGCAGCATCGTCACCGCCAGCGTTGCTACTACCACCCCAGCCCCCTCGCTCACGAACTCAGCCGCGATCACGGTACCGACGGCCGCCGCCCCGGTGTTGAC
>JAPUIR010000388.1 GCA_027296805.1 Chloroflexota bacterium
CTGGAGATGGTCGAGCAGGGCGACGGCGTCGCGGGCGAGATCGTCGAGCGTGAAGGGGCGGTCGACGTACTCCGAATCGCCGGCGCAACGTCGGTCGTAGAGGATCGTCGTGAAGTCTCCGGCGGGCATGAGCCATTCGAGGCGCGGTCCCGGCCAATGCGTGGAACTGGGACCGCCGTAACCGCCGTGGATGAAGAGCAGAGGCAGACCGTCGCCGCGCGTCTCGTAGGCAAGCGTGACGCCGTTGAGGCGGGCGCTGGGCACGAGTGTCGCTAGCCCTTGAGGAGGATGTCGATCGCCGCCACGCTCAGCCGCCAGCCACTGCGAGGGGCCGGGCGCTCTCAGCGTGCTTGAGGGAGACGGGGGCGTCGACCTCGAAGGGGTCGCGCAGGTCCAGCTCGTCGGCGATGTCGCGCACGGCGGGCAGGACTTCCCTGCCCAGGAGCTCGATGCAGCGGCGGGAGTCGGCGTCGTTGACGGCGCCGTCATTGCCCCAGATGCCGAAGATGCCGGGCCGCGTGCCCTCCATGACCAGACGCAGCTTTTTGATGACCTCGTCCGGGGTGCCAGCGATGATCTGCATCGACTCAAGCTGCTCATTGAGCGGGGGCGCAGCGCCGCCGCGAGGGCTCGGGCGGCGGCCGTTCGCGATCTCCACCAGCGCCTGGCGGTTCTTGGGCGAGGAGTAGCCGGCGGGGCTGCTCCAGACCGGGTGGGCGAGGCCGGTGAACTCCCCCATCATCCAGTTGAACTCGCTGGCGTTTTCGAGCGCCTTCTCGCGGGTGTCTTGGACGTGCACGCGGAGGAGATAGCCCCGGTTCTCGGGGCCCGGCTCATAGCCGACCGCGCGGGCGGCTTCGTCGTAGACGTTCCAGATCTTCTTGGTGGCCTCGAGGGTCGTGTTGAGACAGATGTAGGGGTAGCGGTGCTGCGCCGCCCACTCGGTCGTCTCTTTGCTCGCGACGCCGGGCACCCAGATTCGGGGGTGGGGCTTTTGCAGCGGCAGCGCCCAGGGGTTGACGACCCGCTGCTGGTAGTGCTTGCCCTCCCAGCGGAAGGGGCCGGGCTCTGTCCAGGTCTTGATGATGAGGTCGTGGGCTTCGACGAAGCGCTCACGGTTGTAGGCGGGGTTGACCCCGGCGGCGAGCTGCTCCGTGCCGCCGCCGCGCACGATGCCGGAGACGAGACGGCCCTTGGAGATCATGTCGATCATGGCCAGCTCTTCGGCCAAGCGGACCGGATTCTCCGTCAGCGGCAAGGGGTTGCCCAGGGGCACGATCTTCACGCGCTCGGTCATGCCGGCCAGGAGCGAGCAGAAGACGTTGGTCTTGGCCTGCATGCAGAAGGGCGCGTTGTGGTGCTCGTTGAGCATGATGCCGTCGAAGCCGACGTCTTCGACGAGTTGGTATTGCTCCAAGCGCTCGTTGTAGAGGCGGCTGCCCTCGGCGGGGTCGAAGTGCCGGTTGGAGATCATGAGCGCGGTGTTGCCCGCGTCCCGCCCCGCTTCGCGGGGGTACGTCGACATGGGTTGCTCGGTGAAGTACATCAGGTGCATGAGGGAACCTCTCTCCCGCCGCGCGGCGGGTTGCTGCGCTCAGCTACTACAGAAAGCCCGGACCGAGTCGGCCAGGGCTTGAGGCTGCTCGATCTCGGCGAAGTGCCCGGCGTCGTCCAAGATCTCCAAGCTGGAGTTGGGCAGCGCGGCGTTGTACTGGCGGGCGCACGAAACGGGGATGACGGCGCCCTGCTCCGACCAGATCAGCCGGGCAGGTGTCTGCACCTCCGTCAGCAGCATGGGCAGCGTCTGGCTGTACATGTACGGCTTCCAGGCGATGCGGGCCGTCATCTCGCGGTTCTCGTCGATCGCGACGAGTTCGTCGACGCTGAGCTGCCCCTCCTCATAGTGCGCTTCGTAGCGGGATTCGTCGTGGTAGCAGGCCTGCACCCAGGCCTCGTGCCCGTACAGGAATTGGTCCAGGATCTCGCCCTCGTCGGGCTGGATCCCGGCGGCATTGACCAGCACCAGGTGCGAGAAGCGGCTCTGGTTCATCGTGGCCATCTCGGCGGCGATCCAGCCGCCGAAACCCAAGCCCACGATATCGATGCGGTCGATGCCGAGCTGATCGAGGAAAAGATGCTGCAGAACCGCCATGTCGCGGACGGAGAGCATCCATTCCGGGCGCGGGGTGCCATCCCAACCGGGCAGGGTGGGAACGACAACGCGATGATCGGCGGCGAGGAGTTCTGGGAACGCGTCCGCGCCCATGCGGCCGGTGTCGTGATGCAGGACGAGGAGAGGGGACCCGCTGCCGCCGTCGAGGTAGCTCAGTGGCAGGCCCGCCACGTCCAAGCTTGACGTGGCGAGACTCGCGACGGTGGTCATGGGCAGGCCTTTCTCGGTCTGCTGCGCAGCAGGACTCCAGCCAGGTACGCCGGCTGGGCGCAGTCTAGTACGCCGGACCCTCTCAGGCGCGCTCTTTCAGAAGGTCAGGACCTCGCCGTTGGTGACTGCCTGCAGGTCGCTGGGGCTGATGCGAAAGACGCTGTTGGAGGTGCCAGCGGCGGCCCAGATCTCCGTTTGGTTCAAGAGATCCTGATCGATGAAGGTGCGCAAGGGCTGGTTGTGAGCGATGGGCGGTACCCCACCCACGGGAAAGCCCGTGCCTTCGCGAACCGTCTTGGGGTCGGCGATGGTCACCGGTTCGCCCAACGCCGTCGCGAGCACCGTCTCATCGACGCGATTGAGACCGCTGGCGACGACGAGCACCAGCCCCCCGGACTCGCGACCTTGAAACACCACCGACTTCGCGATCTGCTCGACGGCGCAGCCGATCGCGTCGGCGGCCTCCTGGGCGGAGTGCGTGCTGGCCGACAGCTCGACGACGCGCGCATCGATTCCCGCCTGGTGCAGGGCCTCCTGAACCCGCTGCGCACGC
>JAPUIR010000389.1 GCA_027296805.1 Chloroflexota bacterium
GGGCGAGGATTGGGACGGGCTCTACCGCTTCGACAATCTCGGCCTTTCCATTGGCCTCGACGTCGACCTCTTTATCAACGGCATTTTGCCCGGCGCTGCGCGCAACGGCGCGGGAATCGACGACCAGAACGTCGTGGACATGTGGCTCGCGCAGCGCGCCGAGACCGACCCTGACGCGCGCCTGCAAATTCACAAGGACATCGACACCTACGTGAACAAGGACCAGATGTTGGGCGGCATTCAGCTGCCCGAAGCCTTCGCCTTCTCCGTCTGGCACGACTACATGCACAACATCATCGATTCCACAAGTTGGTGGATCAGCGGCGGCGCCGGCCAGCAGCATTCGACCATGTGGATGGACTCGTCCGGGCCGAGCGGTCGCGACATCGAGGAGTTCTAAACCCAACCCTGGCCGGGCCGCGTGGCACGGCCTGGCGGGGAGGATCCGCGCGACGCCCGCCGCCTGACTCGGGGAGGCGCTCACCCAGCTTGAGGCACTGAGCCGGGCCAGCGCGGCACGGCGGGCCGGCTCGGGGTTCGGCGGGGCCAATTGCGGCGGAGGGCCATGCAGCAGTACGTGCTCCGGCGGTTCGGCTCTTCGATCCTCGTCATCTTCCTTGTGACGATCCTGGTTTTCGTCTTCGTCAATGTGCTCCCCGGTGGCGACGTCGTCGAACGACGGCTCGGCGGCTCCCTCCTCACCCGCGAAGAGATCGAGGCCTTCCGCGAGAAAGAGGGGTTGAACCGCCCCCTCGTGAGCCGGTACGCGGACTGGATCTCCGGCATCTTTCAGGGCGACTTTGGGCGGTCCGATTTCAACCAGCTCGATGTCTGGGATCAGCTGGTAGACCGCGCACCAGCAACGCTGGAGCTGGGCGGAATCGCGCTTCTCCTGATCGTGCTGATCGGCGTGCCTTCGGGCATGATCTCCGCCATCACCCGCAATAGCCCCACCGACTACACGTCCCGCTTTGGAGCGATCCTGGGGCTCTCGATTCCGGACTTCTTGCTGGCCCTGATCGCGCTGTTGGTCCTGTCCAAGTATCTCGGCTGGACACCACCCATCGGCTACGTCAAGCCCTGGGATGACCTGGGCAAGAACCTGGAGCAGGTCTGGCTCCCCGCTACCATCCTCGGGGTACGCGGCGCTGCCGCCAGCGCGCGCATGACCCGCTCCACGATGCTCGAGGTTCTCGGCGAGGACTACATCCGCACAGCCCGCGCCAAGGGCCTCGCGGAGCGCGCCGTCGTGCTGCGTCATGCCGCCCGCAATTCGATGATCCCGGTCGTCACGATCATCGGGCTGCAAGCCGGCTTCATCATCGCGGGCGCGATCGTGATCGAGTTCATCTTCAACATCCCGGGCATGGGGCTCTGGTTGATCAGCTCCGTCAGGAGCCGCGACTTCATCCCGCTCCAAGCGATCGTGCTCGTCTTCGCGGTCTCCATCACCCTGGCGAACTTGATCGTGGACCTCTCCTATACGTGGTTCGACCCGCGCATCCGCTACTAAGGAGCACGCGTGACGCAAAGGCAGACCAGCGAAGTGGTCGGACAGGCGGGCACCGTCTTTGCCCCCGGATCCCGGGTCAGCCGCGGGATTCGCCGCTTCGTGCGGCAGCAGCCGATCGGCTTCGTCTCTGGCCTTGTCGTCTTGCTCTTCGTCGCAATCGCCTTCCTGAATTGGGTCACCGGCGGCGCGCTCACCACGCACGATCCAACGGAGATTGGCGTTGGGGGCCGCCTGGATGGCCCTTCCTTGGATCATTTCTTCGGCACGGACGAGCGCGGGCGCGACCTCTTCAGCCGCGTGGTCGAGGGAACGGAGATCTCCGCCTTCGTCGGACTCATGGCAGTGCTACTCGCTGTGGGCGGCGGTGGACTCGTGGGCACGATTAGCGGCTTCGCGGGGCAACGGGCGGATTTCTTCATTCAACGAGTGATGGACGCGATGCTCGCCATGCCAGGATTGCTCCTGGTGTTGGTCCTTGCCGCCGCACTCAATCCCAGCGCCACAGTCGTCATCCTGGGCTTGGGGATCGGCTTCCTGCCCGGCGTCAATCGCGTCGTGCGCAGTTCGACACTGGCGATCAAGCAGGAACAGTACGTGGAGGCGGCCCGCGCCATCGGCGGCTCGGGTCCCCGCGTCATGGTGCGGCATATCATGCCCAACCTCGTCGCCCCGGTCACGGTGCTCGTCTCGATCGCAATCGGGGCGGTGATCGTGGCGGAGGCCGGGCTCTCCTTCATCGGACTCGGCGTGCAGCAGCCGTCGACCTCGCTCGGGCAACTGCTCAATAGCGGTCGTTCCTTCATGGAGAACGCCCCCTGGCTGGTGCTCGCGCCCGGAGGCGCAATCACCATCGTGGTGCTGGCATTCAACCTGTTCGGGGACGGCCTGCGCGACTACCTCGACCCGCGCCTGCGGAACCTCTAATCTGTTCGCGTTCGCCAATCAGATGGCCTGTCGCGCTTGATAAATAGAAGCCGTGGTGTTCTACAGCTTGAATTTGACAAGGTCGAACCTCCAACCGTAGGATCGCGCGGACCCATCTGCAGACCAGGAGAAACCCCAGTGAAGCTCTCGCTTTTCTACGAACTCACGACCGAAGACCCTGATGTTCCCGGGGCTGAGCAGCAGCGCTTCGAAGAGGCCATTGAACAGTGCAAGCTCGCCGACGAGGTCGGCTTCACCGGGGTCTGGGCAGTCGAGCATCACTTCCTGCCGGGCTACTCAAGCATGTCCTGTCCGGAGCTCTTTCTGGCCGCCGTCGCACGCGAGACGAAAGACCTCCGCCTGGGCCACGCGATCATGCACCTGCCCTTCAACATCAACCACCCACTGCGTGCCGGGGAGCGCGTCGCCACGCTTGACATTCTCAGCAACGGACGCGTGGAGTTCGGCGGGGGACGCGCCACCTCGCACGAGGAACTGGCGGGCTTCAGCGTCGATCCGGCGGAAACGCAGGAGCAGTGGGCCGAGGCGCTGGAGATGCTTCCCCACATCTGGACCGATGACGTCTTCGAGTGGCACAGCGACCTGATCGACATCCCTCCGCGACGCATCACCCCCAAACCCGTGCAGAAACCACACCCGCCCATGTGGGTCGCGTCCACGCAGCCCTCCAGCATCCAGTTCGCCGGCGAGCACGGCTTGGGCGTGCTCGGCTTCGGCATCTGCGATGAGCGCAGCGGCGACTTCGTCAAGATGCACCGCGAGGCGCTCAAAACCGCGAAGTCGCCCACTGGCGTCATCAACGACCGCTTCGCCGTCCTCCGCACGGCCCTCTGCATGCCGACGGATGACGAAGCCATCGACATCCAAGAGTCGAACTACCGGCTCTTCATCGCCCAGGTCACCGGCCTCTTCTCCCCCTGGCTGGAAGATGCGCCTCCCAGCTACGAGTACATCATCGAGAACCACAAGCGGCAGCTCGAGATGGGGCGCACTTACACCATGAAGGAGATGGTCGAACAGGGGCAGGCCTGCATCGGCAGCCCCGAGACCTGCGTGCGTGTCCTCAACGGCCTCGCCGACGCCGGCGTCGACGAGGTGCTGCTCTTCATGCAGGGCGCCACCACGCCCCACCAGAAGATCCTCGACTCGATCAGACTCTTCGCCACCGAGGTCATGCCCAAGGTTCGCGAAGCGGCCGTCGTCAGCTAACGACGAGCGATCCTAGGTGCGGTACCGCGACGGACGGAACTGGTCCGCGTCCGGTTCGTAGAAGGGGGACACCATCCCCGTGGGCGCTGCGACGGCGTCAATCTGCTCGCGGTCGGTGTCAGTGATCTCCACCTCAAGCGCGCCAAGACTGTCCTCCAGATCGCCCAGCCGCTCGGGCCCCGTGATTGGGCTCGTCACGC
>JAPUIR010000039.1 GCA_027296805.1 Chloroflexota bacterium
CTTCCAGGGTGGGCAGATCCGACTCGCCGTCGCCCCCACACGCGGCGAGAACGACCGCTACACCCGCGATCAACCAGAGCATCCGCTGAGCCACGTTCGAATCTCCCGAACTCGCCCCGCTTCGAGTGTACCCCTCGTCTCGATCGGCGGGCAGCTCAGCCGCCCAGATCGCAGCCCTCAGGAGCCTCCTGCGGCGCTCCGTTGCCGACCAGCAGACACTGGAGCATCGCGTGCGCCGTGCGACCAAGGTTGTCCAGGACCGCTGGGACGATGTTGGCGAAATTGTCGGACGCCACGTGAATCGAAGCGCCGGTGGTGGTCGCGAAGATCACCGGGATCCCCGCGGCCTGGAAGCTGAGATGATCCGAACCCGAGTTCGACGGCAGATTGCCGACCCGGGCCGGGATCCCGAGAGCGTTTGCAATTCGCACCAACGGGACCGTGAACGTGCTGGAGCCGATGGCGACGACCGATTCGTTGCCGGCGCCGGTCACATCCAGATTCAGCATCACGAAGACATCGGCCGCCGCGCCCGTCGCCACCAAGCGCGACACCAGCACCCCGCTCCCGGCGATCCCGCCGATACCGCCCACGGCCTCCTCGGCGGCGAAGCCCACGAAGCAGATCTCGTCCGCCCCCGTCGCGCCGACGAAAGCCTGCGCCAGCGCCACCACCAACGACGTGCCGCTGCCGTTGTCGTTCGCACCGGCCACGTTCTCGACACTGTCGTAGTGGCCGCCCACATAGATCGCGCAGGAGCCGTCGCCCGTGGTGGCGATGATGTTCTCCGACGTCGCCAGACGGCGCCCCCCCTCGATACGGATTGCCGCAACCACTTCGCTCTGCCCCACCTGTCCCACCAGCACTTGACCCGCTGCTTGGGTCAGAGATACGGCGGGAATCGTGGACCCATCCGCGAGAGATCCGCTAAACGGTCCTGGGTCGTTGTTGAAGATCATGATCCCGACCGCGCCCGCGGCGGCGGCGTTGTCGACCTTCTCCTGGAAGAAGAGGACGCCCCGCTCCACCAGCGCGACGGCGCCTGTGACGTCGACCTGTGCGAAGTTCGCCGTGGACCCCAGCCCCGGCACGACCACCAGCCGGGCTTCCACCTCGCCACCGACGGTTCCGCCGAAGGCGTCCGCCGTCAAGGCCGTGCCGTCAACCACCACCTCGACCAGCGAGACCGACTCGAAGGGCAGGGTGAATGCCTGCCGTTCCACCTCGTAGCCCAGAGACTCGAACGTCGCCGTCAGGTAATCCGCCGCGGCCAGCTCGCCCTCGGTCCCACGCGCCCGCGGTCCAATCTCGACCGTGAGCGCCCGCAGAACCGTCAGCGCGAAGTCGTTGTCGTAGGGCGCGGGTTCTACGACCACCTCCGGCTCCGGCGGTTCTACCTCTTCGGGTGGTTCCTCTGGCGTGGGTTCAGGCTCGGGCTCGAGTTCAGGCTCCGGCTCCGCCGGGGGTGTGTCCTCTGGTTCGCTCGGCTCTTCCCCGCTCGCGCCGGCGTCATCTGGCGGTTCCTGACCGGCATCCTCGCTCGGGGGTTCGCCTGCGGGAGGGGTACTCGCGGGGGTGGATCCGCCACCACACGCGGCGGCGACCACGAGCGCCACCAGGCACAGCGCGACGATGCCCGCGAAACGGGCCGCAAGCGACGGCAAGGGAATCAACTGTGGTGCGACATCAGGGCGTTAGCGGCGCCGCCGCAACCATCGACGTACGCCCTTGGGCGCGTCGTCGTAATGGATGTAACGGTCGCGCCAGAATCCGCCCCGGGCGGCTGGATCCTCGCCGGAGGAACCGGTCCCGCGCATGCTGAAAAACAACCCCAACAAGAACAGGATCACCCCGGCCAGCACGAACCACGTGCCAAGCCCCCGGAACCGGAAGACCACCCCGGCCAGGAGCAATACGAAGCCTGCCAACATCAGATGCCCGGCGGTGAATCCCGCCAAGCGCCGGCCGATCACAACCGACGCGCCCCCCCACCACCGGTTCCACACTTGGCGAACCTTGCTGGGCTTGCGTCGGTGCTTGCGATGCCACTCGAAGTCCTCGATCTTCCCGAGTACGTCTTCGACATCGCGCTCTAGTCGATCTGACATCAGCAGCCTCCGATCCCAGTCTAGCGGGTCCGCTTCCGGGATGACGGCTTGCGCGTTGGCGGCTTCCCGCGCGACGCCCTGGGTCGTCTTGGCCGCCCCCAGCCGCCGGCGCCTGGAGTCTCCAGACACACCACATCTCCCGGCTGCACCTGAAAGACCACTTTGCCTGGCAGCCTCACCCGGCCACTCGCGGTTTCCAGGCTGTTCCGGCCGGACTCGCCCGCCTCGCCGCCCTTCAGCCCCCAGGCGCGTCCCCGGCGACGCTCGGTGATCAGCGTGACCGTCGCTTCAGCCAGGAACTCGGTCCGCCTGACCAGTCCGTCGCCGCCCGAGTACCGGCCGCGGCCACCGCTGCCTTCTCGCACTGAGTTCTCCAGCACCCGCAGCGGATACGCCAGTTCCAGGGCCTCGGCGGGCGTGTTCAGCGTGTTGGTCATGTGGCTGTGCGTCGCGTCCAGGCCGGGGCCCAGCGGTCCGCCTCCTAGGCCCCCGCCACTCGTCTCGTAGTACGCCCAGGGCGTATCCGTGCGCGGATCGATACCGCCCGCCGTGAGGTTGTTCATCGTCCCGCTCGACGCCGCAGGCATCCGCTCCGGCAGCGCCTGGCTCATCGCTCCCCACACCACATCGGTGATGCGCTGGCTGGTCTCCACATTGCCCGCCGCCACCGCGACCGGCGGCCGGGCGTTCACCACACTTCCCTCGGGCAGGGTGAAGCTCACGGGCCGGAACAGCCCGCTGTTCGTCGGCGCCTCCCGCGGCAGCAGGCAGCGCAAGACGTAGTACGACGCCGACCGCGTCACCGCCGCGACCGCGTTGATCGACGCCGCCCGCTGCGGGGCCGATCCCGTGAAGTCGAGGTGCAGCGACCGCTTGCCGATCGTCAGCTGCACGACGATGCGCACCGGCTCGTCGCGGTAGCCATCGTCGTCCAGCGCGTCCTCGAAGCGGTAAACCCCCTCCGGCAGCGACTCGATCGTGGCCCGCGTCAGCCGTTCGCCGTAATCCAGGAGCGCCGCGGACGACTGCTCGAACTCCCGTCGCCCCAGCCGCAGCGCCAGCTCCCGCAGACGCCGCTCGCCGACTCGTTGCGCCGCGACCTGCGCCTCCAAGTCACCCCGACGCTCGTCCGGCGTGCGCGTGTTGCGCAAGATCAGGGCCAGCGTTTCCGCCACGAGGTGCCCTGCCCGGTACAGCCGGATCGGCGGGATGATCAGCCCCTCCTGGATCAACTCGGATGCGACCGGCATCGATCCCGCCGCCATCCCCCCGATATCGGCCTGATGGGCGCGGCTGCCCACGAACCCGATCAACCAAGGCTTGCCCCGCCCCGGCTTCGCGAAGACCGGAGAGACCATCGTCACATCCGGCAGGTGGGTGCCCCCCAGGAACGGATCGTTGAGGATGGCCAGATCGCCCGGCGACCATGGAGCCAGATCGGCCACCGCCCGCACCGACTCCGGCATCGCTCCCAGGTGGACCGGGATATGCGCCGCCTGCGCGAGCAGCTGACCCTCCGCGTCGAACGCGGCACAGGAGTAGTCCTGTCGTTCCTTGATATTGGGCGACAGCGCCGTATGTCTCAGCGTTGCCCCCATCTCCTCCGCGGCCGACGACACGAGCGAGTCGAAGATCGCCAACCGCGCCGGGTCGATCCTGTTTCGCGTGCCTGACCCTCGCTTAGCCGGCATCGATCGCCTCCAGCGGCAGCGCCTCGATGATGGCCGCCGCAATGTCGTCGGCTGGCCGCTCGCGTATCGCGATCGTCAGATCCGCGCCTGGATGTGCCGTCGCGCCGTCGCCCGATCCGCCGCGGGCCTCCACCAACAGCGTGTGAACGCCGGGCACGGTCCGCATCAGTCCCAGCAGCGTGCTGATCCCCTCCTCTGACCGTCGTCCGGCCTCCCCAAACGAGCCGTGCAGCACCACGTGGAACCCTGCGCGCACATACCCCGCCGTCAGAAGCTTGACCTGCTTCGCGGTGAGCAGATCCATCTCCTCCGGATCACCGGGCTTGACCGGCCAGCCCTGGAGCAGCACGTCGTACGGGATTACGACCGCCCGTCCCGACAGCCGCCGCGCCACCCCAGCCGCCACCTCCGTCGCATCCTCCCGCGCCAGAATCGCCACAAGCGCCGTCATCGGATCGGGCTCAGGATCAAATGTCCGCCCTCAGCGGGCCGTGCCCGCCAGCCCGGCGGCACCAGTGTCGTCGTGTCGAGCTGGGTCAGGATCGCGGGACCCACGATGCCACGTCTCCCGACCGCCGCACGCGGCACGATTCGCGTCCGTCGCGCACGGTCCCAGACAACGATGGCCTTGCTCGCCGCTTGCGCGCTCTTGGCTGGCGCCGCGCCGGCCTCGATCGACGATTGTCCCCTCACCCGCGCTTTGACCCGCGCGACGACCAACTCGATCCCGCGGGTGGGGTCCGCGTAGCCGAACCGCTC
>JAPUIR010000390.1 GCA_027296805.1 Chloroflexota bacterium
ACAACGGCGGCCCCACCCAGACCCTCGCCCTGCTGTCCGGCAGCCCCGCCATCGATATGGGCTCCAACCCGGCGACAACCCTCGACTTTGACCAGCGCGGCGACCCCTTCGTTCGCGAGTTTCCGACGGGCAGCCCCGACATTGGAGCCTTCGAACTCGGCGCCCCGCCCCCGCCCCCCCCCACCCCCACCCAGCGCCTCACCGTGACCAAGGTCATCGTCAACGACGGCGGCGGCACCCTCACCCTGGCCGATGTCTCCCTCTGGATCGACGGCGCCCCGGCCACCAGCGAGCAGGCGGTCTTCGTGACCGCCGGCAGCCACATCGTGAGCGAGACGGGCGCCGCAAACTACGACGCGGTCATCTCCGGCGACTGTGATGCGAACGGCGCGGTCATCGTCGCCGCCGGTGGGACGTCGTCCTGCACGATCACGAACACGTACAACGCCCTGGCGGCCTGTCTGGCCCGGAGTCGCCCGACACGGACGGCGATGGCATCGGCGACCGCACCGAGTGCGAGAACGGCAGCGACCCGCTCAACCCCGACACCGACGGGGACGGCATCGACGACGGCGACGAGATCGAGAAGGGGACCGACCCCCTCAACCCCGACACTGACGGGGACGGCGTCGAAGACGGCGTCGAATGCCAGAACGGCAGCGACCCGCTCGACCCCAGTGACTTAGGCCTGCCTCCCCCGCCCGACCTCATCTTCACCGACGGCTTCGAGTCAGGCGACACCTCGGCCTGGTCGAGCACCCTCACCTTCGGCCCCGGCTTCAGCACCGGCACTTACCATGGCTCCGGCGGCACCAACACCGCGGGACTGCGCACGGCGCAGGGCGCGGCCGTGCCCATCGAGGTAGCCGTCGCCAGCATCGTCGGGGACTACGACGGGATCTTCGTCTACGACCCCACGATCAACGCGGTCAACCCGAGCGACAACTTCCTGGTCTACCGCCCGGAGCCGGCCCTGGCCTTCCTCAACACCCTGACCGAGCTGCGGTCCGGGCAGGCCTACTTCATCTTCAACTCCGGTCCCGATGGCATCGTCTGGCAGCAGGGCCTGGCCATCGTCGAGGCGCGCAGCGTGGCCCTGGTCAGCGGCTTCAACTTCGTGGGCTGGAGCGGCCCGGAGCTGGCCCCGCTGGAGGACGCCATCGCCGACATCCGCGACCTCGTCCGCTCGGCCTTCGTCTGGGATCCGGAGGCGCAGGAGTACTTGATCTACTTCCGCGACGCGCCCGCGGGTCTCAACACCTTGGACTTCTTCCTCCCCTTCTCGCGCGCGGTCTGGATCTTCATGGACGCCGCCGCGACCTGGAACCAGCCCGCACGGGACGGCGAGCCCCAGCCGGCGGCTCAGGCCGGCGGATGATCAGCGAAAAAGGCCAGCACCGCCGCGTTGAACGCGCCGGGCGTGGCGAGGTTGGGCGCGTGCCCGGCCTCCGTCGGCACCGTGCGCAGGTCGGGGAAGGTCCGCTCCGCATACGCGCGTGACGCCGCGAACCGTTCCTCGCGCTCGCCCACGACGAGCAGCGTCGGCACCGCCGTCTGCGACGCCCGTTCGTAGACCGACGACCCCAGCGAGGTGTGCAGCCCCGTCAGCGCCAGCCCCTCCGGGTCGTGCAGCGCGATGTCCGACTCGAAGGCGGCGCGCAGGTCGTCGTCCAGCCACTTGGCGCTGGTGGGGTTGAGGCGGTGGCGGCGGATCGCGTCGGCGCCGTCGCGACGAAACACCGCCGCCTGTTTCTCCAAGTACTCGCGCGCTCGTGTCGTCCAGCCGGGTACGGCCAGCGCCGAGTTCGAGTTAGTGAAGACCTGAGCGATCACCGACTGGGGCCGCTCCAGTGCGTAACCCAGCGTCAGCGCCGCACCCAACGACTGCCCCACCACATACCAGCGATCCGCGCCGATCTCCGCCCGGATCGCCTCGAACTGCGCCGCGTACGAAGCGGGGCTGTAGAGCGTCGGATCGCGGGGCGTCGGTGAGCGTCCGTGCCCCCACAGCTCGATCACGACGCAGCGGTAGGACGGGGTCAACGCGG
This sequence comes from Chloroflexota bacterium, assembly GCA_027296805.1. Taxonomy (GTDB): domain Bacteria; phylum Chloroflexota; class Dehalococcoidia; order Bin125; family Bin125; genus JAPUIR01. The sequence continues at coordinate 2,049 of JAPUIR010000390.1, forward strand.
GCAGGTTGCGCGTCCACTGCACTCGGCTCGAGAGCATGCCGTGCACGAGCAGGACGTACGGCTTGTCCTGCCCCTGGGCCTCTTGCCCGTGCACCTCAAAGTGCAGCCGCTCCGCGCTCACCCCAGAGTGGGCTTTCCACCAGCGACCTGCATCGAACGCCCCCCTGTCAGTCGGAGAACTCCGGCAGCACCTGCGTCGCGAAGCGGTCGAGCGTGTGCAAAATCTTGCCGTGTGGCGTAAGCCCGTTGTACTGCCAGGCGAAGATCCAGTCGACCGGCGTCTGATCGAGCATCGCCTGCACCTGCTTCTTCACGCTGTCCACCGTGCCCGCGAAGAGCAGCCCCATCTCCATCATCTCTTGCGGCGTGAAGGGCGTGTCGCGACCCTCCGGCCGCAGCGCGTCGCCAAAACCGAAGGGCGCGAACCAGGCCGCGCCACAGAAAGCGCCGCCGTCCTGCCAGAGCTCCAACGCCTCCTCGTCCGTGTCCGTGATGATCACATCGCGCAGGACGCCGAGCCCTTCGCCGAGCTTGAGATCCCGACCGACCGTCGCCGCCTCCTCGCGGTAGATCTCGTAAAGGTTGAGCTGCATGGCCGGCGGCATCGGCGGCAGGACCGCGGTGACGCCTTCGCGGGCGCACCAGCGAATCGTGCGCTCGCTCGATGCGAAGGGCTGGAAGATCGGTGGGTGCGGCGACTGCAGCGGCTTCGGCACCACCCCGATCTCCGTCACGATGCCGTTCTCCACCCCCGCGCCCCACTCCTTGGTCGCGTCGAGTGTCCAGGGCGTCTCCGGCGGCGGGATCTGCCAGCCCTTGCCTTGGAACTTCATCATGTCTTGGGTCCAGGCCTGCTTGATGATCTCGAAGTGCTCCTCGAAAGCGTCGTGGTTGGCCTGGTTCATCTCGTCGTGCATGCCGGGGCGCACCCCGTGCACGCCGTGCAACTGCTGCGCCATCGTGTCCACCCAACGACGCTGGTAGCCGCGCGCGAAACCCGCCACCGCCCGCCCGCCCGTCATGTGGTCCAGCATCGCGATGTCTTCCGCCACCCGCAGCGGATTGTGTGCCGGCAGCACGATGCCCAACTGCCCCACCCGGATCCGCTCCGTCTGCATCGCCACGTAGAGGTCGAGCAGGATCGGGTTCGTCGACAGCTCGAAGCCCTCGATATGAAAGTGGTGCTCCGTGAACGAGATCGAGTCGTAACCGAGCTGGTCGGCGGCCTGGGCCTGCTCCGTGAGTTCGCTCAACATCTTTTGGTAGAGATCGTTCCGCAGCCCGGCCATCCCCGCCTCGATCTCCGCCCGCGACCCGATCGACGGGAGATAAAACACACTGACCTTCATCCGCATCCTCGCTTTCCCTGACCGTTCCGTGCTTCGAGGACCAAGTCTGCCGCAGAAACGCCCTCCGGTCGATGCCCCCGGGTCGACGGCCGCGGCTCGAAGGGCCGGCAGCGGAAGCTCGTCGGGAGAGGTATGCCGGCTGATCGTTTCGCGCGAAACGATCAGCCATTCTTGTTAGTCAATTCCTGTGAGAGATCGTGGCATCACAGATATTGACCACACAAGAGACACCCAATACTAGGGATAGCCCCTAGTTCTTGAAAAGACTCTCCTGGGCCACTAGGTCTAGCCGTTCGGCCTGGCCTACCGGTGACACTCCCCGTCCCGACCTGGAGGTCAACATGCCACACGCACCGCTCACGAACCCTGTTGTCGCGCACTGGACCCCTGACGCGCGCTGGACCCGACTCCTGCTCGCCGTCCTCGTCCTGCTCGTTGCGGGCGTGCCTGGTCGACCGATCCACGCCGCCACCATCACGGTGGACTCCCTGGTCGACGACGGTGGCGGTGCGGCGACGACCCTGCGAGAGG
>JAPUIR010000391.1 GCA_027296805.1 Chloroflexota bacterium
TTGACGTCGTCGTAGGAGCCGTGGACGGCGACGATGGTGGGGTTGTAGACGGCGGAGCCCAGGACCTTGCCGGTCTCGAGGTCGTCGGGGATGAAGACGACGGAGCGCATGCCGGCGCGTGCCGCGTGCGCGGCGACGGAGTTGGCGAGGTTGCCGGTGGAGGCGCAGGCCAGGGTGTCGAAGCCAAACATACGGGCGCGGCTGCTGGCCACGGCGACCACGCGATCCTTGAAAGACCAGGTGGGATTGGTCGTGTCGTTCTTGAGGTAGAGCTCACGCATACCCAGGTGCTCGGCCAAGTTGTGGGCTTTGAGGAGGGGCGTGTTGCCGACGCCCAGGTCGACGGCGTAGTCGGGGTCCACCGGGAGGAGGTCGAGGTAGCGCCAGATGGAGCGCGGCCCGGCCGCGATCGATTCCCGGGTGACGTTGCCACGCATGCGGTCGTAGTCGTAGGCGACTTCGAGGGGCCCGAAGCAGAAGTCGCAGGCGTTGACGGGTTCGAGATCGACTTCGTTGCCGCATTCTCGGCAGACGAGGGAGTTGGCGTAGGTCATGGCACGAGGCCTTCCAGCGGTTTGAGCGGAAGCCCAGCGAGAGGCGCGGGGCGGGGGCCAGGGGAGCGGAGACTGGTCGAGTGGGCCCATCCAACGCGGACGTGGTTAGAGGGCCCTGGGCATACCCATGGTGCGCATGACGTCAGTGTCGGGCGTTGCGCGTTTCTTCATGGTGGAGCGACGGTCGCACGCGGGGGGCGGGGGTGTCAATTACGTCGTGCTGCTTTCGTCGACGCCGTAGCTGGCGGCGTCCTGCGCGATGCGGCGGGTCTGGTGGCTAGTGGGCTACGCCCGGGGGACGATCAGTCGCGTGTCGCGTAGATGTCGAGCACGTCCTCGACGAGATCGTCGCCGACGACCTTCTGGATCGCCCCGAAGGTGTCCAGGTCCCATTCCGCGATGAAGGAGATCGCGCTGCCCTCGGTGCCGGCGCGGCCAGTGCGGCCCACGCGGTGGATGTACTCCTCCACGTTCTCCGGCAGGTCGTAGTTGATCACGTGGCTCACGTCGGGGATATCGAGCCCGCGGGAGGCGACGTTGGTGGCGATCAGGATCTGCAGGCGGCCGGCGCGGAAGTCTTCCATGACGCGGTCGCGCTTCTGCTGGCGCAGGTCGCCGTGGATCGGCTCAGCGCTGATCTCGCGGTCGCGCAGGCGCCGCACCAGCCGGTCGACCGTGACCTTCATGTTGCAGAAGATGAGTGTCCGCCCGGTGAGGCGGGGCATCAGCGCGATCAGGGCATCGGTCTTGTCGCGCTCCGCGACCTCGATGTAGTGCTGGTTGATCTCGCGGGCGGTGGCTTGCTCGGGCTCGATGTCGATCTCGACGGGATCGCGCATGTAGCGCCAGATCAGGGTCTTGATTGAGGTGGGGATCGTGGCGGAGAAGAGCGCGGTCTGGCGCTCGGCGGGGGAACGGCCCAGGATGCGACGGATGTCGGGCTCGAAGCCGATATCCAGCATGCGGTCGGCCTCGTCGAGGACGGCGAAGCTGACCTGGCTCAAGGAGAGGGTGCTGCGGTTGAGGTGGTCGATGATGCGGCCGGGCGTGCCCACGACGATCTGGGGACGGGCCTCCAGCGCCTGGAAGTCGTCCGCCAGGCGGCGGCCACCCATCAGGGCACAGGCGCCCAGCCCCTTGGCGGCCGCGAGGAAGCCGAGCACGCCGAAGACTTGGGTCGCGAGTTCGCGGGTGGGGACCAGGACGATGCCCTGTACCTCGGGCAGATCCGGATCGACGGTATCGACCATGGGGAAGCCGAAGGCGACGGTCTTGCCGGTGCCGGTCTGGGCCTTGCCCACGACATCGGCGCCGTCCAGGAGGAGGGGGATGGATTCGGCCTGGATGGGAGTGGGCTCCTGGAAGCCGAGGGCGGACGTGACCGCGAGGGAGCGGTCGCTCAGCCCCAGCGCAGCGAAGGCCGCGGGGTAGTCGTCCGGATCGATGTCATCGAGCGTCGAGAGCGGCGGAAGCACGTAGCCGCCGGAGGCGAGCGCCTGCGCGTTGGCGCTGAGACGGGCGGGGCCGCTGTCGCGGGATTCGCCGCCACGACGGTCGCGGCCGCGGTCGCGGCGCTGGCCGCCATCCCGACTGCGCTGTTCGTGACCCTGGGCGTCGCGGCGCTGGCCGTCGCGGCGCCTGCCGCCGTCGCCGCCGCGGGCCGCGGGGCGGTCGTCACGGCTTCGTCTCGGGCCCGGGTCGCGGGACTGCTCCGCAGACGAACTGCGGCGCCGCCGTCCAGCAGGCACTGGGGCTTTCGCGCGCGCGTCGGGCGCTGGGGCTTCGGTGCGCCCGCCGGGCGCTGGGGCTTCGGTGCGAGCGGCGGGTGCTTGCGTGGCGGTCGTGGAGTCGCCGGAGCCGCCTCGCCGACGGCGGCGATTACGGCGCCGCCGGCCAGGAGGTCGTGGGTCAGAATCGTCGGGGGTTGCCGCAGGAGATGGCTGGGGGGCAGGAGAGGAATCGCCGCCGCGCAAGATACGTTTGAAGAAGGACAATCCGGTAGGCCGTTCCGTTCGTCGTTGCACGGCTCGACATCGCGCTGACTGGGCGATGGAGCGATGCGCGGGACCGGCCCTCGCGGCGGATCCCTGGTTCACTGGGATCCAGCGTAGCACCGGCGCGTGAGAGGCAGTAGCGAAGGGCGTGAAGTGTGCGTCACGCCCCGCAAGGCGGAGCGGCGGCCTACTCGCGCGGGGCGAGAACCACGATCGGAATGCGTCGCGAGGTCTTTTCCACGTACTTGTCGTAGGCGAGGTAGATGGCCGTGAAGGCGGGCCAGAGGCGCTCGCGCAGCTTAGGCGTCGCCTCCGACGCGGTCACGGCGATCGACTCACCGCGCAGATCGACGCTGGCGTGAGGCTGCGCCTGCAGGTTCAGCCACCAGACGGGCGGGTGGTCCGATCCGCCCCGTGAGGCGATGAGGGCGTAGTTGTCTCCGTCCTTGACGTAGATCAGAGGCACGCGGCGCATCTTGCCGCTCTTGCGTCCCTGGGAGGCCAAGACGAGCAGATTTTTGCTGCCCGGCATCCGCCCGCGGCTGAGGCGGTACAGCGAACTGTGGAAGCGGGTGAAGAGGATCTGCAGGATGCGCGACATTGGGGCCTCCGTCGTCCGTCGGTGAAACGGGTGCGGGAATGATAGACATTCTCGTCAGGCAGCGCGTCGAACAGCGCCCACGCACGCGCCAGAAGGGCGCAGAGCGGGCCGCGAAACATGCGTGAAACCTGCCCGTCATCTGTTGTTCACGCCGCTGTAATCCCCTCGAAACCCGACAACGCGGCCAGCTCCATACCTTCGTTGGCATCAACCGGCAGGGACTGACGGTCCCTCGCGAATGCAAAGGAAACGGTATGGCTTCAGCAAGTTATCTGAGGAAGGCGGGCCTGGGCCTGGCCATGGGCCTCTTGGTGGGGCTTCTGGCCGCCGGTGGCATCGCGTTCGCGCAGGACGCGGAAGAAACCGCCGCTGCGCTCGCCGATCTGATCGCGGCGGTGGACACGTTCTGGCTGCTAATGGCGGGCTTCCTGGTGTTCTTCATGCAGGCCGGGTTCGGGCTGCTGGAAGCGGGCTTCGTCCGGGTCAAGAACACCAGCAATATCCTGATGAAGAACCTGATGGACGCCTCGATCGGCATCATCGCGTATTGGGCGATCGGATTCGGGCTGGCGTACGGCACGACGGGCTCCTTCGTGGGGTTCGACAAGTTCTTCGTGACGGGCGCGTCGTCGGGTGACGCTGGGGCCGCCTACGGCCTCTTGGGCGAGGTACCCCTGTTCGCGACGTTCTTCTTCCAGTGGGCGTTCGCAGCGACCGCGGCGACGATCGTCTCGGGCGCGATGGCGGAACGCACCAAGTTCAGCGCTTACCTTTTCTACACGGTCTTCATCACCGGCATCATCTACCCGGTGGTCTCACACTGGGTGTGGGGTGGCGGATGGCTTTCCGAGGTGGGCGCCAACGGTTTCCTGGACTTCGCCGGCTCCACGGTGGTCCATTCGGTGGGCGCCTGGGCGGGCCTGATGGGAGCGATTCTGGTCGGTCCGCGGATCGGCAAGTTCGGCCGCAAGGGCGAGACGCACGCGATCCCAGGGCACAGCATGCCGCTAGCCGCGCTGGGGACGCTGATCTTGTGGTTCGGCTGGTTCGGATTCAATCCGGGCAGCACGCTGGCATTGAGCGGCGGCGGGGCATCGCTGGCAGCCTTCGTGGCGGTCAACACCACGTTGGCCGCGGGCGCCGGTGCCGTCACGGCGATGACTATCTCGTATTTGCGCTACGGCAAGACGGACTTGGGGCTGACGCTTAACGGCACCTTGGCCGGCTTGGTGGCGGTCACGGCGCCGGTGGGATTCGTGGACCCCTACGCCGCCGTCATCATCGGGGCGATCGGCGGAGCGATCGTGGTCTTCTCGGTCGCGATGTTCGACCGGCTGCGGATCGACGACCCTGTGGGCGCGATCTCCGTGCACGGCGTCGTTGGCA
>JAPUIR010000392.1 GCA_027296805.1 Chloroflexota bacterium
GCGATCGGAGTTGAAGTCGAGGAGGTCGCGGAGGGTGGTCGGGGGGCGGTTGTGGACGATCTCGGCATAGGTCTTGTACTCGTCGTAGTCGCCGCCCTGAGCAACTTTGTGCAGGGCGCGCCAGACGGTGGGCGAGAAGGCGTGATAGTCGGCGTCGCGGCGGAATTTGTACCAGCCACCGCGGTCGATCTGCCCGTCATGAGCGGCGGCGTGGCGCGTCAGCACGTCGGCGGCGACGTCCGCCAAGCCAATTCCGCCGATGCGCGATGTGGTGCCGGGAAAGGAGTGGTCGAGCAACTCTTGGCCGATGCCGAGGGCGTCAAAGATCTGTCCGCCGTGGTACGAGGCGACGGAGGCGATGCCGCGCTTGGACATGATCTTGAGGATGCCGGCCTCTACCGCTTGTTTGTAGCGCCAAAAGACGTCTTCCAAAGAGTCGTCCTCGAACTCGCCTTCCGCCTCGAGGAGGCGCAGCGAGTCGAGAGCCAGGTAGGGGTTGACGGCGCTGGCGCCGAAGCCGATCAGGCAGGCAATCTGGTGCACGTCGCGAACGTCCGCGGCCTCCGCGATGATCGAGGCACGCATGCGGCGGCCGTTGCGGATGAGGTGGTGATGAACGCTGGAGACGGCGAGCAGCATGGGAATGGGGGCGTGCTCCGCGTTGGTGTCGCGGTCGCTGAGGACGAGCACGGTATGGCCGTCGTCGATGGCCTGATCGACAGCGGCGCAGAGCGCGTCGAGGGCGGGGCGCAGTCCGGCGGGTCCTTCCGCGACCGGGAAGTGAGCCACCAGGGTGACGGCGGAATAGCCCTCGATGTCGAGGTCCTTGAGGTGCGAGAGCTCCTCGTCGAAGAGCATGGGCGACGAGAGGTGGACTTGACGAGCGGCCTCCGGCACCTGCTCGAGGATGGAATGACGGCGACCGATGTAGGTATCGAGCGACATGACGACGCGCTCGCGAATGGGATCGATGGCGGGATTGGTGACCTGCGCGAAGCGCTGCTTGAAGTAGGTGTAGAGCAGGCGTGGCTGGTCCATGAGCGCGGAGAGGGGGGTGTCATCGCCCATGGAACCGACGGGCTCTTTGCCGTTGCGGGCCATGGGGATGAGGACGGAGGTGATCTCCTCGCGGGTCATGCCGTGCAGGACCTGGCGCGAGGGCAGATCGCCCTCCGGCGTGAGGGAGGCGCTGCCATTGCGGCGGCCCTCCAGGTCGGTGTCGAGGTGGTGGACGTGTTGTTTGACCCAGGCCTCATAGGGTTGGCGGCTGGCGACCTCGCGCTTGATCTCGTCGTTGTGAAGGAAGCGCTTGCGGACGGTGTCGACCACGATCATGTGACCGGGGCCGAGGCGGCCGGTCTCCACAACCTCGTTGGCGGGGAGGTCGATCAGGCCGATCTCGGAGCCCATGATGACGAGACCATCGGCGGTGACCTGGTAGCGGGCGGGACGCAGGCCGTTGCGATCCTGGATCGCCGCGACGATCTCACCGTCGGTGAAAGCGACGGCGGCGGGGCCGTCCCAGGGCTCCATGAGACACGCTTTGTATTCGTAGAAGGCGCGCAGAGCGGGATCCATGTCAGGGTTGCTCTCCCAGGCCTCGGGGATCAGCATCATCATCGCCTCGAGGGAATCGCGGCCGGAGTGGATGAGGAGATCGAGGGCTTCATCCAGGGAGGCGGAGTCGGAGCCGGTGGGCCAGATGAGGGGGATGAGGTCCTGGACGTCGTCGCCCCAGATCTCGGAGGAGAGTTCGCCCTCACGGGCGGTCATCCAGTTGCGGTTGCCGTCGAGAGTGTTGATCTCGCCGTTGTGGGCCGTCAGCCGCATGGGCTGGGCGATCTTCCAGTTGGGCAGGGTGTTGGTGGCGTAGCGCTGGTGGAAGAGGGCAAGGGAAGAGACGGTGCGCTGATCGGTGAGGTCCGGGAAGAAGTGGCTGAGTTGGGGGGCGACCATGAGGCCCTTGTAGGTCACGGTCTTGTCGCCGATGGAGACGATGTAGGAGTCGAGGTTCTGATCGCGCCAGGCGGTCTGGGCGCGCCGTCCGGCCAGGTAGAGGGCCCGGCCAAAGTTGTTGCGGAAGGCAGCGGTTTTGGTGATCAGAAGCTGCTCGATGCCGGGCATGGCCTCCGCGGCCCAGGTACCGAGCACTGAGACGTCGGTGGGGACGACTCGCCAACCGATGACGGCGAGGCCAGTGGAGACGACGGCTTGCTCGAGGGCGGCGCGGGCCGCAGAGCGGCTGTCCTCCTCGGGCGGGAGGAAGACCATGGCGAGGGCCAGGTCCTCCCGGCGGTCGACGGGGTGCCCGAGCCGGTCGGCCTCGTCCTGCAGGAGTTCGAAGGGGATCTGGATCATGACGCCGGCGCCGTCGCCGGTCTGGGGGTCGGCGTTGACAGCGCCGCGATGGGTCAGGTTGACGGCGGCCTCCACGGCGAGTTCGACGATGCGGTGGGTGCGCTCGCCATCGATGCTGGCAACGAAACCCGTGCCGCAAGCGTCGTGCTCTTGTTTTGGGTCGTAGAGACCATCCGTGGGAAAGGGACCCCGCACCCGCAACTCCTCGTGTCATCCGCGCCATCCACTCGATAGGACGGACCCCGGTCGGTCCGGCGAAGTCGATGGGGCTTAGAGATTTCGCCTAGGCCTGAAACGCCCACCAGGCGGGTGAGACGTTCAGCGCGCTACTTCTCGCTCAAATTAAATCGCCGCTGCGGTTCAGCGGCGCCCTGAGACTACCAGACTGGCTCCCTGGCCAGCCTGAGGTGTGTGACAATTTTCCCTTTTCACATCAACGGTGTCTAGAGGTCTATAGACGGTTTCGATGGGTTGGATCGCCGCGACGAACAGGGGCTGAATTAGGGCGCCACAGATGGCCGCCATCTGGCGGAGGTGTCGATCAGAGGATTTCTTCGCGGCGCAGATCGGAGAGGGCTGCTGCAAACGCGTCGATTGAGAGGTCGATTTCGGCTTCTGAGTGGACGCAGGAGACGAGGGCGATGGCGCCCAGGAGGTCGAAGCCGTGGTTCAGGAGGCTGCGGCGGAGGGGCCACTGGAGC
>JAPUIR010000393.1 GCA_027296805.1 Chloroflexota bacterium
CGCCCGTAGAGCGATGTGCGCACCGCCTGCTCCACGTAGTACGGGATCCGTTCCGGGTGTTCCACGGCGTGCGCGTACTTGGTGAACGGCGTTACCGCCAGTACCTGGCGCTCCTCTTGAAACGCGCCCATCCCGTTCTGGTACATCGCCGACGCTCCACCCAGCAGAATCATCGGCCAGCAGTTTTGTTGCGCGTTGGCCAGCCCCGCGATCGCGTGGATCACCCCCGGTCCCGACACCACCAAGCAGCCCTGCGGCCGCCCCGTCAGGTAGCCCGCCGCTTGCGCCGCATACGACGCCGCTTGCTCGTTCCGCATCCCGATGTACGTGATCCCGGCATGCTGGGCGTCCACCGCGACCTGCGTCACGGGGAAGCCCACGACGCCGAAGAGGTAATCCACCCCTTGCAGTTTCAGACTGCGTGCCAGCAGCGCCGATCCGGTGATCGTGTCGGTCTCGATGGTCATCGGGACTCCTATTGCTCCACCGACGCCGCGAACGCGGCTCCGGGCTGTGAGTGCACCACGCCTTCGTCGCGTAGGCGGCTCAACTCCTCCTCCGACAGCCCCAGCTCCGAGATCAGAACCTCGTCGCTGTGCGCGCCCAAAATCGGAGCCGGCTGCAGCGCCACCTCGGACTCTGACATCCGGATCGGCGAGCCCAGCAGCGTCACCGTGCCCTCCACGGGATGCTCCACCTGCTCCACGAATCCCCGCGCCGCCAGGTGCGGGTCGTGGAACAGATCCATCGTGTTCAGCACCGCCGCTGCCGCCACGCCCGCCTCACAGAGGATGCGCATCGCCTCATGTTTGGTCTGCCCGGCGGTCCAGCGCGCGATCTCCGCGTCCAGCGCGTCCGCGTTGGCGATCCGATCGCGTGCAGTCCCGAAGCGCTCATCGACCAGCAGGTCCTCCCGCCCGATCGCGACACAGAGCTGGTCCCACATGCGTGACGTCGCGACCAGCATGTACACGTAGTCGTCCTCGCCGCCCGGCGCGCAAGGGAACATCCCCGACGGCGAGCCTGCCTTGTGACCCCGGCGTGGGGCGGGCCGCTGCGCCCAATCCGCCACCCCGACGGTGCGCATGAACATCGTCATCACTTCTTGCATCGAGAGCTCTATCAGCTGGCCTTTGCCGGTCTGCAGCCGCTGCGCCCAGGCCGCCGTGATCGCGAGCGCGGTTTGCATCCCCGTGCCGGTGTCGGCGATCGTTGGGCCCGGCTTGGTGGGCCGCTTGCCCGGCTCTCCCGTGACCGAGATCGCACCGCTCGCGGCCTGCGCCAAGGGGTCGAAGCACTTGTAGCCGCTGTAGGGGCCGTCCAGTCCGAATCCCTTGATCCGCGCATAGATCAGGCTTGGATTCAGCGCCGAGAGCACCTCGTAGCCCAGATCCAGCCTCTCGATCACGCCCGGTCCGTAGTTCTCCACGAACACGTCGAACTTCGGCACCAGCTCTAGCAACAGCTCCCGCCCCCGCTCCTCCTTCAGGTCCAGCACGATGCTGCGCTTGTTCGAGTTGTAGTTGAGGAAGTACTGCGAGTCGTCCGTTCCGCTCGTGAACACCTTGCGCCCCGGATCGCCCGTGGGCGGCTCCACTTTGACGACGTCAGCGCCTAGCCAGGCGAGCATCTGCGTGCTCGACGTGCCCGCCTCATACTGGGTCATGTCAAGGACCCGCATTCCATCAAGTGCAGCGGTCATCGTGTCATCCCTTCGTGCCAACTCTGCGCGCCTGGATGCTAAAGCACCGGACGTCATGGGGGCTCGCGTTCGGTCGCGCGATGCCGCTCGACTTTCCACCCCGCCTCCGCAGCCTCTTCGCGGAGCGTTAGACTGCGGCCGGGGATGGATTTACCAGTGGTGCAATATCCAGGCCCGAACAGTATTGAGTCTGGGCCACGCTGACCCCGAGCAAGGAGAACAGACATGGCAACCTACACGTACGCGGACTGTCTCGCGAACTCGTACAAAGTCAACTGGCGCATCGAGGATGTGATCGGCGGCCAACAGTTCGACCTCAGTAAGCGCTGGCTCCCGCCCCAGCTTTCCGGCGCCGATCAGGTCACTTGCCTCAACGAAGAGGAAAAGATCAAGCTCACCCAGGTGGAGATGGGCGCCTATTCCCATATCTTCGGCTTCGTCGAGGAGTTCATCGCCCCCACCATCATCGGCCTGGCCCAGGAACTCGAGGCTGAGCAGCGTGACGGCTTCGATGCCCTCACCAACTTCGCGGCCGAAGAGATCAAGCACCAGGCCCTCTTCCGCGAGGTCCGCCAACTCGTCGACGACGCGCTCGGTGTCGAGCTTGACCTGCTCCCCGGCCAGGACGACGTCGCCAAGGTCGTCATGAGCAAGAGCGTGGCTGGTGTTTTGCTGCTCACCGAGGTGATCGAGTGGTTTACCCAGTATCACTACGTCTCGGCCATGAAAGATCACGACTCACTCGATCCCTTCACCAAGCGCATCTTCCGCGCGCACTGGCAGGAGGAGTCCCAGCACGCCCTCATAGATCATCTCGAGGTGCTGCGAGCCTTCGCCAAGATGACCGACGCCGAGAAGGATCAGGCGATCACCGACCTGATCGAGCTCGTCGGCGCGGTCGACGGCCTGCTCCAGGTCCAGGCCGGCCTCGACGTCGACAACCTGGAGAAGTGCCTGGGCCGCACCTTCAGCGAGCAGGACCGCACCGAGATCACCGACAAGGTGCTGGCCGCCAAGCGCTACACCTTCATCGAGAGCGGCGCCACCCACCCCAAGGTCCAGGAGACGTTCACCCAGGTCACGACGCCTGAGCAGCAGGAGACCGTGGGGGCCGCTCTGGCGCCCCTACTGGC
>JAPUIR010000394.1 GCA_027296805.1 Chloroflexota bacterium
CCTCCTGTGGTCCCGAAGTCGAGCTCTCCCAGATAGCGGTCGTAATACGTATGCGCCCACGGTCCCATCAGCAGGTGTTGAGGCGCGACCGACGCCTCGCTGATGCCACGGAAATTGCGCACCGTCCCCAGGCCAAAGATATCGAACCAGCCCCCCACGTGGAACATCGGTACGTTGAAGCGCGAATACTCCGCCGAGGGACGCACGCGCTCCCAGTAGTCGCTGCGCCGCTCGTGCGCGATCCAGTCCTTCCACCAGGGCGCGACTTCGTTCGAAATCCCCGCTATTGCCGACAGTGGGCGGCGAGCGAGGGTCGCCGGAGCCGCATTCAGCGCCGCGATTAGCTCGGTGCGATGCGCCGGATCCAGCCCGCGTTCCTGTCCCTCGAAGAGGGCCGTCGCCAGTCCCATGCCCCACAAAGTCGCGAACCCAAGTTGATACGCCCCGCCTTGATAGGTCCAGCCGTCGTAGTAATCATCCGCGGTGATGATCGGAATGGCACACTTGAGCGACGGGGGCTGCTCGCGCGCCGCCAGCATCGTTGTCGCGCCCACGTACGACGGGCCGTAGATCGCGACGCCCCCCTCGCACCATTGCTGCGCCGCGATCCACTCGATGGTGTCGTAGCCGTCGGGGCCCTCGTCCATAAACGGCTCAAACACCCCCTCCGACGCGTAACGTCCCCTGGTGTCCTGGACCACGACCGCGTAGCCGCGCTCTGCCATCTTCAGCGCTGATGGCATGACCGCTACGAGACCAGCCCCAGTTCGTTCCTTGTCGTACGGGGTGCGTGTCACGATCGCGGGGGTGGCCGGACCATCCGCGGGGCGATACAGGTCGGCCCGCGTCACAACGCCGTCGCGCAGCGGGATCGAGATGTTCTTCTCGACGAGGACTCTGCTCACGCTCATGAGGTCGCCTCCAGATGGATCTGTCGCTCCGCGGGCGTTGGATTGGGCCCATGAAAATGCTCGGCTATGCTAACGACATCCAAACGCGCCACCCAACTCCACCACACGGGGAGGGCCAACCTGATGACCACCGATTCCGAGATCAGCCTTTCCCTCAGCGACTCCGCGGTCGCCAAGTTGCAAGAGGTGATCGATGATTACCCTGAAGAGGTTGCCGGCCTCCGGCTCAAAATCGTGGGCCGCAGCGGGGACGGCTTCGAACACGCCCTGACCTTGGTGGAGAAGGGCTACGAGCACGAGGACGACCCGGTCGTCGAGGTCTCCGGACTTCGCATCTACATCGAAGCGGAGAACCGGGAGCAACTCGACGGTGTGCGGGTGAACTACACCTTCAAGGGCGAGAACATCAGCGGGCTCGAGTTCGAGAACCCCAACCCGCCCTGGAGCGATCCGGTTGCGGTGATGATCCAGCGCATCTTTGACGAACAGGTCAACCCACAGATCGCGGCTCACGGGGGCGTGATCACCCTGCTCGATTACCAGGACGGCACCGTCTTCATCGAGATGGGCGGCGGCTGCGCTGGCTGCGGCATGGCCGACGTCACCTTGAAACAGGGCGTCGAGGTGGCGCTCAAGGAAGCGATCCCCGAGATCAAAGAGATCGTGGATACCACCGACCACGCCGCTGGCACCAATCCCTACTACGAGCCCTCCAAGAAGTAGCCCGGCCGCTCCGGGCGGAGGCTTCGGTGTCGCGCATCCTTCTTCTCTCCACCTACGAACAGGGGCACCAGCCCCTTGGTCTGGCTGCGCCCGCTGCCGCGCTTCGTGCCGAGGGTCACGACGTCGCTTGCATCGATCTTGCTGTCGACCGCTTGGCCCCGGATCGTCTGACCGCTGTCGATCTAGTGGGTATCTCAGTGCCCATGCACACCGCCGCCCGCCTGGGGGTCCAGGTCGCCCGGCAGGTGCGGCAATTCAACGCCAGCGTTCGGATCGTGTTCTACGGCCTCTACGCCTCGGAACTGCATGAACATCTCACGCAGCAGGGCATCGCCGACCACGTCGTTGGCGGCGAGTACGAGGTCGCGCTCTGCCAGCTCGCAGCGATCCCCCCGCCCGACGCGGCCCCCCCTGGGGCAGGCCCGGTTCCGCTCTTTCCGCGCCAGCGCTACGCCATCCCGGATCGCTCCGGCCTCCCGCCTCTCACCGAGTACGCCCGCTTCGATCCAGGCCGGGGCGACCTGCGGCTCGCTGGCTACGTGGAATCGACCCGCGGCTGCGCGCATCGCTGCACCCACTGCCCGCTCACCCCAACCTATGGCGGACGGCTTCGCCTGGTGCAGCCGGAAGTCGTCTTGGCCGACATCGAACAGCAGGTCGACGCCGGGGCGCGACACATCACCTTTGGCGACCCGGACTTTCTCAACGCCGTCTCGCACGCGGATGCGATCACCCGGGAGCTGCATCACAGGCATCCCGACCTCACCTTCGATGCCACGGTCAAGGTCGAACACCTCCTCGAGCAGGTCGCGTTCCTGCCCCGGCTGCAAGAGCGGGGATTGGCCTTCGTCACGTCTGCCTTCGAATCCGTTGACGACCGCCTCCTGAGGCTGCTCGACAAGGGCCACACGGCTGATGATCTGGTCCGGGTTCTCGCCGACGCTACCCGTCTTGCGCTCCCCATCCGACCCACCTGGCTGCCTTTCACGCCCTGGACAGCACTCGAAGATCTGGCGGGCATCCTTCGCTTCGTCAACGATCACGGCCTGGTGGCGCAGGTGCAGCCCGTCCAGTACGCCCTGCGTCTGCTGCTGCCGCCCGGCTCTCCTCTGGTGCAGGCCGCGGCACAGGCGGGCGCGCTCACCGGCTTCGACGCCGACGGACTGAGCCACACCTGGCGCCATCCCGACCCCGCCATGGACGCCCTCCAAGAGCGCCTCGCTCGATACACCGCGGAGGCCGCTGCTGGAGCTACTCACGCCGATCGTGCTTCTTCCGACGCCGCCCAGTTCGACTGGATCTGGGAGGCCGTTCGATCCGC
>JAPUIR010000395.1 GCA_027296805.1 Chloroflexota bacterium
TCGACACCGACCTCGCGGGCGAACTTGCGCACCGACGGTGCGGCGAAAGCCCCCGGTGGGCCGCTCACAGCAGCCGGAGCCGCGGCTTCAGCGGCGACCGGCTGCGGGGGGGCTGCGGGTTCCGCCTCGACGCGGGCTGGCGGTGCAGTGGGCGCCGGCTCCGGCGCGGACGTGGGCGCAAGATCAGGCTCAGGTGTGGGCGCTTCCGGCTTGGCGGCCGGGGCTTGGCCTGTCGCCACCGTTTCGCTGATCGTGAGAATGACCTGGCCGGGGTGGATCGTGTCGCCCAGCGATACGTGCACGGAGGTCACCGTGCCCTCGACCGAGGACGGCACATCGAGCGTCGCCTTCTCCGTCTCGATCTCAATGATCGCCTGCTCGAGCGTGAGGGGATCGCCTTCGGAGACGTAGACCTTGGTCACGTCCGCTTCGTCGATGTCCTCTCCGAGGTCGGGCAGGAGGAAGTCAGTGGGCATGAGCATCCCTGGCGCGGGTGGGGCGCGTCGGATCAGGCGTAGGCAGGGTCAGGTTTTTCGCCGTCCATTTCAAGGTCCAGCATCGCACGCTGCGCGATGTCGGCCTCGATCTGGCCGTGGCGGGCGAGGGTGGTCAGGGTGGCGAGCACGATATTTCGGTAGTCGACCTCGAAGAAGTCGCGCAGCTCCTCGCGCGTGCCGCTGCGGCCGTAGCCGTCGGTGCCCAGAGTGGTCAGAGGTGCGGGCAGCCACTTCGCGATGGCATCGGGCAGGGTTTTGAGATAGTCGGACGCCGCTATGACGACACCGTCGAACTCGGCGTCTTGGGGGTAGAGCGTGCCGTTCACGAAGGGCACGCGTGGATCTTCGAGAGGATGGCGCGTGTTCCAGCGCTCGGTCTCCAGCGCCTCACGGCGGAGTTCGGTATACGACGTTACCGACCAGACCTCCGCCGGGATGCCGTACTCGGTCTCTAGCACCTGCTGGGCGCGGACGGCTTCGTTGAGGATCGCGCCGCTGCCGAGCAGCTTGACCAGCGGACGGTCTGTGCCGGGCGCGGGCCGCAAGCGGTAGAGCCCACGGATGATGCCTTCGCGGACGCCCGGATCGTCGGGCATGGGAGGATGTGGATAGGACTCGTTCTCCACGGTCAGGTAGTAGAACTCGTCCCGGTTCTCCTCGTGCATGCGACGGATGCCCTCGCGGATCAGGACCGCGATCTCGTAGGCGTAGGCCGGGTCATACGCGCGCAGGTTGGGGATGGCCGAGGCCAGGAGCTGGCTGTGCCCGTCCTGATGCTGCAATCCCTCGCCGGCCAGGGTCGTGCGTCCGGCGGTCCCGCCCACCAGGAATCCCCGCACCCGAGCGTCCCCCGCCGACCAGGCCAGATCGCCCACCCGCTGCAAGCCGAACATCGAGTAGAAGATGAAGAAGGGGATCGTCGACAGGCCGTATGACATCGCCGACGAGCCCGACGCGATGAAGGATGAGATCGACCCCGCCTCCGTAATTCCCTCCTCGAGAATCTGCCCGTCCTTCGACTCCTTGTAATAGAGCAAGGTGTTGGAATCGACGGGATCGTAGAGCTGGCCGTGCGACGAGTAGATACCGAACTCGCGGAAGAGCGACTCCATCCCGAACGTGCGCGCCTCATCCGGCACGATCGGCACGATATGGCGTCCCAAATCAGGATCTCGCAGGAGCTTGGTCAGCATGCGCACGAAGGCGACGGTGGTGGAGGCTTCGCGGTCGCCGGTGCCGTCGTAGAACTCCTGGAAGACTTCGTCGTCGGGCGGGCGCAGGGGGCTGGGGGTCACGCGTCGCTGAGGCAGCGCGCCACCCAGCAGCCGGCGTCGCTCCCGCATGTACTCCATCTCCGGGCTGTCCTGCGCTGGCCGGTAAAGGGGCGCCCCGCGTACCTCGCTGTCTGAAAGGGGGATATCGAAACGGTCGCGGAACTCCAGCAGCTCCTCCTCGTTGAGGGCCTTCTGCTGGTGGGTGACGTTTCGTCCTTCGCCGGCCTCGCCCAGGCCGTAGCCCTTGATCGTGCGGGCGAGAATGACGGTGGGGCCGCCCTGGTGGTTGTAGGCGGCGTGCAGCGCCGCGTAGACCTTGTCCACGTCGTGGCCGCCCAGCCGCATGCGCCAGAGCTCGTCGTCGGTCATGTGCTCGACCATCTTGAGCAGCTCGGGGTCGACGCTCCAGAAATGCTCGCGAATGTAGGCGCCGCCTGCCACGGTGTACTTCTGGTACTCCCCGTCGACGATCTCGCCCGCGCGGCGCGCCAACCGTCCCTCGTGGTCCTGCGAGAAGAGGGCGTCCCACTCGCTGCCCCAGATCAGCTTGATCACGTTCCAGCCCACCCCGCGGAAGACCGCCTCCAGCTCTTGGATGATCTGGCCGTTGCCACGCACCGGGCCGTCGAGACGTTGGAGGTTGCAATTGACGACGAAGATGAGGTTGTCGAGCCGCTCACGGGTGGCGAGCGCGATGGAGCCCAGCGCTTCGGGTTCGTCGGTTTCACCGTCGCCCAGGAAGCAGACGACCTTTTGGTCGGTGCGTGGCTTGAGTCCGCGATCCTCCAAGTAGCGCATCATGCGCGCCTGGTAGATCGCGAGCAGCGGACCGAG
>JAPUIR010000396.1 GCA_027296805.1 Chloroflexota bacterium
AGCTTGCGGCGCTCGGCGATGGTGACGCGGACCATTTGGTCCACGCCGGCGGGCAATTCGTCGTGCTCTTCGCGGCGGAAGACGCGGACGTCGAGGACGGTGCCGCGCACGCCGTGGGGGACGCGCAGGGAGGTGTCTTTCACCTCCCGCGCCTTTTCGCCGAAGATGGCGCGCAGGAGTTTCTCTTCGGCGGTGAGTTCGGTTTCGCCTTTGGGCGTGATCTTGCCCACGAGGACGTCGCCGGGGCCGACTTCGGCGCCCACGCGGATCACGCCGCCTTCGTCGAGGTCCCGCAAGGAGTCTTCCCCGACGTTGGGGATGTCGCGGGTGATCTCCTCCGGGCCGAGCTTGGTCTCTCGGGCCTCCACCTCGTGCTTGGAGAGGTGGATGGAGGTGAACTTGTCGTCGCGCACGAGGCGCTCCGAGAGGATGATGGCGTCCTCAAAGTTGTAGCCCTCCCAGGCCATGAAGGCGACGAGGACGCTCTGCCCGAGGGCGAGTTCGCCCTTGTCCGTGGAGGAGGAATCGGCCAGCGGCTGGCCGGCCTTGACCTTTTCGCCGCGGCGGACGATGGGGCGCTGGTTGATGCAGGTGCCTTGGTTGGAGCGCATGAACTTGAGCAGGGGGTAGCGCTTTTCGCCGCTGGCGTATTTGACGACGATTTCGTCGGCGGTGGCGCTGATCACTTCGCCGTTGCTGTCGGCGAGGATGACTTGGCCGGAGTCCCGGGCGGCGGGCCCTTCCATGCCGGAGCCGACCAGGGGCACCTCGGGGCGGAGGAGGGGCACGGCTTGGCGCTGCATGTTGGAACCCATGAGGGCACGGTTGGCGTCGTCGTGTTCCAGGAAGGGGATGAGAGAGGCGGCGACGGAGACGATCTGGCGGGGAGAGACGTCCATGTAGTCGACGCCCTCCGGCTCGACCTCCTCGAAGCGTTCGCCGGCGCGAGCTTCGATGCGTTCCTCGATGAAGTAGCCATCTTCGTCGAGGAGGGCGTTGGCCTGGGCGACGATGTAGCGATCCTCTTCGTCCGCGGTCAGGTAGACCACTTCAGTGGAGACGACGGGCTTGATGGGGATCGTGTCGATCTCCATGGCCTTGAAGCGCTCCTGCATGGCGGCGGTGATCTCTTCGCCGGCCTGTCCAACTTTGCCGCCGCGGGGCCCTTCGATGTCCTCACGGAGGATGGAGCCCACGAGGCGCTTGTCGCTGGGGCTCAGTTCCTTGATCACCGCGCGGTACGGCGTCTGGATAAAGCCGAACTCGTTGATCAGGCCGAAGGTGGCCAGGCTGCCGATGAGACCGATGTTGGGACCTTCCGGCGTTTCGATGGGACAGATGCGGCCGTAGTGGGAGTGGTGCACGTCTCGCACATCGAAGCCGGCGCGATCGCGGCTGAGGCCGCCGGGACCGAGGGCGCTGAGGCGTCGTTTGTGGGTGAGCTCCGCCAGCGGGTTGGTTTGGTCCATGAACTGGCTGAGCTGACTGCCGCCGAAGAACTCCTTCACGGCGGCCACGACGGGACGGATGTTGATGAGCGCGCTGGGGGTGGCCTGATCGGGGTCCGTGATAGTCATGCGCTCGCGTACGACGCGCTCCATGCGCAGGAGGCCGACGCGAACTTGGTTTTGGATCAGCTCGCCGACGGCGCGGACGCGGCGGTTGCCCAAGTGATCGATGTCGTCCGGCTGATCTTCGTTGTTGTTGATCCGGATCTGCTGCCGGATGATCGTGACGAGGTCGTTCTGGGAGAGGGTGCGCTGCTCAACGTCGGCGTTGGGCAGACGCTTGTTGAGCTTGTAGCGGCCGACGCGGCCGAGGTCGTAGCGGCGGGGGTTGAAGAAGAGGCTGTCGAGCAGGCCGCGGGCGTTTTCGTGGGTGGGGGGATCGCCGGGGCGAAGGCGGCGGTAGACCTCCAGCAGGGCCCAGGCCTTGTTGCGCTCTTCGTCTTCGTCCGGAACGGACTCCTTGGCGATGGTGCTGTCCAGGAAGCGGTGGATCTCGTGGGTGTCCACCTCTTCGAGCATGGCGCGCACACGTTCGTCCGTGCCGAGCAGGGTTTCGTCCTCAATCTCGGAGTCGGTGTCGATGGCGCGGAGGAGGGTGGTGACGGGGATCTTGCGCTTGCGATCGACTTTGACGGTGAGGATGTCTTTGCCGCTGGTTTCGAGTTCCAGCCAGGCGCCGCGGTTGGGGATGAGTTTGGCGGAGCAGAGCTGGCGCCCGGTGGCGGCGTCGAGGGTGGTGGAGAAGTAGACGCCGGGGGAGCGCACGAGCTGGCTGACGACGACGCGCTCGGCGCCGTTAATAACGAAGGTGCCGTTGCGGGTCATGAGGGGGAAGTCGCCGAAGAAGAGCTCTTGCTCCTTGATCTCGCCCGTTTCCTTGACCACGAGCTGCACCATGACGCGCAGGGGTGCGGCGAAGGTCATGTCACGCTGGTGGCACTCATGCTCCGAGTAGCGGGGCGCGATGCGGGCCAGAAGTTCGTCGAAGTCGAGGCCTTCGACGTCGGCACGTTGGAGGTCGCCGAGGCGATACTCGCCGAAGACCAGTTCCATGCGGTTGCCGGTGAAGTCCTGAATGGGGGTGACTTCGCTGAGCAGTTCCCGCAGGCCCTCCTGCAGGAACCAGCGATAGGAATCGAGCTGGAGGCGGATGAGATTGGGCATCTCTTCCATCTCGGTGATGCTGGAATAGTTCCGCCGCTCCTCGGGAATGAGGATGCGGGGAACGAGGTCGACGGAGGTCGAGGCACCAGAAGAGGAGGAGGGAGTGGCGGTGGTCATTGTGGTGGCACGCTCCTAACAGTCGCTGACACGTGGGTGATCGATCGAGATCGCTCTCGAACGAGGCCGCCACCTTCGGTCGGCCCGAAGGTGATGCGGTGAGTCTTATGCGGTGGTCTGGAAGTGCTGGGCGAGGCCAATATCCGGCGGCCCGGCAAGCCGGGCGGCAGAGGCAACCGAGGTTGGGAACGGAACGAGGGAGGGTGTCACGAGATTTCGACTCTTCCTCACGCTGATCAACGCTGCCCTGGCGTGGGCGCCCCTCGGATGGGGACGCGCAGAAACCCCCGAGGGACGGGGGGTGCCAGCCGTCTTCGATGGATGAAGATGCAATTTGGGCATGCGTAGCCGAACGCTAGTGTACATCTGGTAGCCAAACCTCGTCAACGCTCAGAAAGTGACTGGATAACGCTGTGTCGCCGTTATCTCGACTGGAAAACGCGGATTCGCCGTGCGCGGGCGCTTCGAGTATCGATCCAGCTTGCCCCGGCCCGGTGGGCCGCTGATAATTCAGGTGCATCCGGCAATCCGAGCGAGACGGACTCGGGGCCGAAGGTGGGGCGCTTGTCGTCCGGTGCCGTAGAGAGCAGGCGGGCAGTGGATTTGCACGAGCCGACGGTGTTCTCGGGGACGGCCCACCCGGAGCTGACGGCGCGAATCTGCGAGTATATGGGCCATTCGGTGGGTTCTGCGGACGTTTTCGAGTTCTCCAATGGCAATATCTTCGTGCAGTTGCGTGAGAACGTGCGAGAGCGCGATGTCTTCATCGTGCAACCGGCGGCGCATCCCGTGAATCAATCGTTCATGGAGCTGTTGATCATGATCGACGCGGTGCGTCGGGCCAGCGCGGGCCGGATTACCGCCGTGATCCCTTACTACTGGTACGGCCGGTCCGATAAGAAGGATCAGCCGCGAGTGCCAATCACAGCACGTTTGGTGGCGAACCTGATCGAGACGGCGGGGGCCGATCGGGTGCTGATGATGGATCTGCACGCGGGCCAGATCCAGGGCTTCTTCAACATCCGAACCGACGAGCTGAGCAGCCTCGACCTGCTGGGGAGCTATTTCGCGGAGCGGGAATTCCAGGGGGTGGTGGTCGCGCCCGACCTCGGCGCGGCGAAGCGAGCACGCAACCTGGCCGACATGCTGAAGGCGCCGCTGGCGCTCTCGGAGAAGCGCCGGATATCGAACGATGACTCCGCCGAGTTGCTGAACCTGATCGGTGAGGTAGACGGGCAGGATGTGTTGATCATCGATGATGAGGTGGACACGGCGGGGACCCTGGTGAAGGTGGCGGATCTGCTCAAAAGGAAAGGGGCGCTGGACGTGTACGGCGCGATGACGCACGGGGTGCTGTCGGGGCAGGCGATTGAGGCGATCGAAGCGAGCCCGATCAAGGAGCTCGTGATCACGGACACGCTGCCGCAGCCGCGCGCGAAACAGAGCCGGAAGATCTCGACGGTGAGTGTGGCGCCGCTGCTGGGTGAGGCGATCAGCCGAATCCACGACGGGCGCTCGGTGGGGGAGCTGTTCGACCACCACGGCTGAGCCGGCGTCGCGGTCGTGCAAGAGTTTTCCCAGACGTGATACGTGTCTGGCGCACGCGGGACGCGGCGGGGGTTATTGTGGAAGTGTGGATCGCTGCGCGTCGCGCGCTCCTGGGGGAGCGAAGGCCGCGCTGGCAGGGATGTTATGGGGCTGCTCAACAGAGCGAAGAAGATGATCGGCGACCCCAATGAGCGGGAGCTGAAGCGGCTGACCGGCGCCGTGGACGAGATCAATGCGTGGGAACCAGAGATCGCCGCGCTGAGCGACACGGAGCTCACGGCGACGACGGAGGATTTCCGGTCGCGGCTGGAAGACGGCGCGGACCTGGACGACATCCTGCCGGAGGTCTTCGCGGTGGTGCGGGAGGCGAGCCGGCGGTTCTTGGACATGCGCCCCTACGACGTGCAGTTGGTGGGCGGTCTGGTCCTGCATCAGGGCAAGATCGCGGAGATGCGGACGGGCGAGGGCAAGACGCTGGTGGCGACCCTGCCGGTTTCCTTGAACGCGTTGGAGGGCGACGGGGTTCACCTGGTGACGGTGAACGATTATCTCGCCAAGCGGGATGCCCGCTGGATGTCGGCGGTGTACGACGCCCTGGGGCTGAGCGTGGGTGTGCTGCAACACCAAGCGTCGTTCCTGTACGACCCGGAGTACGACCCGACCCAGGTGGAAGAGGGCGAGGAGCTGGACGACGAGGAGCGCCAGCGCCGCGCGACGTTGGGTGACCTGATGCATCTGCGGCCCGTGAGCCGCCGCGAGGCGTATGCGGCGGACATCACGTACGGCACCAACAACGAGTTCGGATTCGACTACCTGCGGGACAACATGGTCTTGGAGGAGTCGCGGAAGGTGCAGCGGGGGCAGAGCTTCGCGATCGTCGATGAGGTGGACAACATCCTGATCGACGAGGCGCGGACGCCGCTGATCATCAGTGGGCAGTCCGGCGAGAGTCTGGACACCTATCGCACGTTCGCGCGGATCGCGCCGCTGATGCAGGCGGAGGAGGACTTCACGGCGGATTTGAAGACGCGCACGGTGGCGTTGACGGAGTCGGGAATCGAGAAGGTCGAGCGGGCGCTGGGGATCGACAACCTGTTCGACGAGGAGAATTCGAGGATGACCCGTTTCGTGGAAGCGGCGATGCGGGCACAGTTCATGTACCAACGCGACCGCGACTACGTGGTGCGCAAGGGGCAAGTCATCATCGTGGACGAGTTCACGGGGCGGATGATGGACGGGCGGCGCTATTCCGAGGGCTTGCACCAGGCGATCGAGGCGAAGGAGAGCGTCTCGATCGAGCCGGAGACGATGACGCTGGCGACGATCACGTACCAGAACTACTTCCGGATGTATCAAAAGCTGGCGGGGATGACGGGGACGGCGGCCACGGAGTCGGAGGAGTTTCACAAGATCTACTCCCTGGACGTGGTGGTGGTCCCCACCAACGTGGAGGTGAACCGGGACGATCAGGCGGACGTCATCTTCCGCACGGAGAAGGCGAAGTTCGCGGCGGTGGTGGAGGAGATTCAGAAGCGCAGCGAAAAGCGACAACCGGTCTTGGTGGGCACGGCGTCGGTGGAGGCGTCGGAGCGGCTGTCGGACATGTTGCGGCGGCGGGGGGTGGCGCACGAGGTGTTGAACGCGAAGCAACACGAGCGCGAGTCGTTGATCATCGGCGAGGCCGGAGAGCCGGGGGCGGTGACGATCGCGACGAACATGGCGGGGCGCGGCACAGACATCAAGCTGGGCGAGGGCGTGACGGACGTGGGCGGGCTGCATGTGATGGGGACGGAACGGCACGAGTCACGTCGGATCGACAACCAGCTGCGGGGCCGCTCCGGGCGGCAGGGGGATCCGGGATCGTCGCGCTTCTACGTGTCGTTCGAGGACGCCATCATGAAGCGCTTCACGCCGGACTGGCTGCCCGCGATGCTGGAGAAGATGGGGATGGAGGAGGAGGTGGGGTTGGAGTCGGGCATGCTGGGCCGAGCGCTGGAGCAGGCGCAGCAGAAGGTGGAGGCGTTCCACTTCGACACGCGCAAGCATTTGGTGGACTACGACGATGTGATCAATCGCCAGCGCGAGGTGATCTACGAGGAGCGCAACAAGATTCTGGATGGCGGCGAGAACGTCGAAGCGATCGGCCTGGGCATGATCCGGGACGAGATCTTCGAGACCGTGATGGCCTATGGCGCGAGCGGAATGCTGGAGGAGATGGAGGAGGACGCGCTCTGGACGGAGCTGCATGGCACCGTGCCACTGGACGACTTCGATGAGGAGGCGCAGGCGGGGGCGAGCCTGGAGGAGATCGCGGAGGCGGTCAACGCGTACGCGGAGTCGGAGTACGAGTGGCACCGGGGCAATGTGGGCGAGGAGATGCTGCGGGACATGGTGCGGGTGGTGCTGCTGCGCAGCATCGACCGGCTGTGGGTGCAGCATCTGACGGAGATGGATACGTTCCGACAGGGCGTGGGCCTGCAGGCGTACGGGCAGCAGGATCCGCTGGTGACGTACAAGCGCGAAGCCTTCGACATGTTCGATCAGTTGACGGCGAACATTCGCCGGGAGACCGCGCGGGCGTTGACGCGGATGCCGAAGCGGCCCGTGTCGCAGCCGGGCAGTTCGGGCGGACCCCGCGCCGATCGGGCGCGGCCGGCTTCGCGTTCGACCTCGCGGGCGACCTCGCGGGCGACCTCGCGGGCCGCGAAGCGCGTGGCGAAAGAGGGGCCTGCGGCGGTGGGCGCGAACGCGGCGATCGAAACAGGCCCGCAGAACATGACGCGACAACAACGGCGCGCGCAAGCGCGGCGGCAGGCGGCGGTGGGGGTGGGGGTGGCGAGCGGAGAGGCGACGGCGGCGGACAGCGTCGGCGTGCGGGCGGTCCAGGAGCGACACGGCGATGAGAGCGCCGCGCAAGCGACTCCCAGCCCGCAGAGCGGGCGCCCAAAGAAGCGCAAGAAGACGCGACGCTGACGTGAGCGACGAAACGACCAGTCCGGAGCCCGACGAGCAGCAGCGGCCCAGCGCGCTTCTCAACCACGATGCGCAAGAGCGGGTGGAGGACTTCCTGCTCGCCGTCCGGGGCGGGCGGCCATGGTTCGAGGTCCTGTTGGAGACGGTGGAGGCCTGGGAGGTGCCGGTGGAGGTGACGGAGGAGCGGGAGTATCGCTACCTCTACGGGGGCGAGGCGTTCGATTGGTTGGTGCTGGCGCAACGGCTCTGCGACGCGGGGGCGGACGCGGGACTCATTCCGCGAGCCTCCGTGGATGCACTGCTGCTGGAGGAGCAGCTTCCGGAGCGGATGGAGGAGGAGGAGTTCAAGGAGCGGATCGGTCCGGCGAAGTATCGTGCCCACCTCAACTTCATCTACGGCGTGCGGTTGGAAGAGGCGCTGCAGCTCAGCGTGGAGCTGCGGATCCAAAAGGAGCGCGGGGGCGGATTGCTGGCGCACGACCGTCGCTGGGATCCGATGAATGACGTGTTCAGCCGGATCTACGGCAGTGATCGGGACACCTTGTTGCACGAGTTCCGCGAGGCGAGTGGACGGCTGCAGGTGAACCGGATCAGCCTGACGGAGTTGACGGACTTCACGTATTGGCTCTTCAAGCGGCGGGTGACGGTGCAGGATCCGGCCCGGGTGGCGAGTGATACGCGGCTGGCCATGCTCACGCTGCAGGACTTGCAAGAGCTGAAGCGGGCGCGGACCGGCGGCGGCGTGGTAGCGGGGGCCAACATCAAAATCGTCGATACGGTGGCTGTACCCACGCGCTAGCCGGCGGCGCGCCCGGATCGATCCGCGACGCGCCGCTGAGCGGCGCGTTTTTCATTGGGCCGCAGAGCCAAGCCGGGGTGCGATTTAGGATGCGAGTGGCCCCGGGAAGCAACGAAGCGAGTGACGATGTGACGACGAATCGAACGTCGGAGATGCCAAAGACATACGACCCCGGGGCGGTGGAAGACCGCATCTACGCGATGTGGGAAGCCAGCGGGCACTTCCGCGCGAGCGGCAGAGGCGAGCCGTTCACGATCATTATGCCGCCCGCCAACGTGACGGGAGCGCTGCACTTGGGGCACGCGCTGACGTTCACGATCGAGGACCTCTTGACCCGGCACCACCGCATGCTGGGCGACGACACGCTGTGGCTGCCGGGGCTCGACCACGCGGGGATCGCGACCCAGAGCGTGGTGGAGAGCGAGCTGGCGAAGGAAGGGCTGACGCGCCACGACTTGGGACGGGAGGCGTTCGTAGAGCGGGTGTGGGCCTGGGTGGGGCGCTATCGCTCCCGGATCGAAACGCAACTGCGGAAGATGGGGATGTCGGCGGACTGGGAGCGGACGATCTTCACGCTGGACGCGGGGCCGCGGGAGGCGGTGCGGCGGACGTTCGTGCGGATGCACGCGGACGGGAAGATCTACCGAGGACATCGGATCATCAACTGGGATCCGGAGATGCGCACGGCGGTCTCGGATCTGGAGGTGGAGCATGAGGAGGTGCAGGGACATCTCTGGCACGTGCGCTACCCGTTCGTGGATGAGGCCGGGACGGAACTCGAGGGCGGCGTGGTGATCGCGACGACGCGGCCGGAGACGATCCCGGCGGATGTGGCGTTGGCGGTGCACCCGAAGGATGAGCGTTATCAGGACGTGGTGGGCAGGCGGGTGCGGGTGCCGTTGCCGGGCTTCACGCGGGCGATCCCGATCGTGGCGGACGCGGCGGTGGAGATGGAGTTCGGCACGGGGGCGCTGAAGATCACGCCGGGCCACGACCCGCTGGACTTCGAGATCGGCGAGCGCCAGGGGCTGGAAACGATCCGGGCGATCGATTGGGACGGGACGATGACGGCGGAGGCGGGGCTCTACGTGGGCATGGATCGGGTCGAGGCGCGGGATCGGGTGGCGGCGGATCTGGAGGCGGGCGGGTATGTGGTGAAGGTGGAGGACTACACGCACTCGGTGGGGCACTCGCAGCGCAGCGGGACGGTGGTGGAGCCGTTGGTCAGCACGCAGTGGTTCGCGGACATGGACGCGTTGGCGGTGCAGGCGGCGGCGGTCGTGCGGGAGGGGAAGATGCGGATCGTGCCGCAGCACTTCGCCAAGGTGTATCTGCAATGGATGGATAACATCCGGCCCTGGTGCATCAGCCGGCAGTTGTGGTGGGGGCACCGGATTCCGGCCTGGTACTGCCTGCGCTGCGACGCGGACCAGATCCAGATCAGCGTGCCGCGGCCCGACGCGGAGCCGATCGCCGGCAGCGTGGCGGAGGTGATCGCGCGGGGGCTGGGGTACGAGGAGGTGCTGCGCCTGGCGACGGATGTGACGGTGGGTGAAGGAGCCTCGGCGATCGTGAGCGAGAGCGATCCCGCCATCGATGCCTGCCCGCAGTGCGGCGAGGGTCCACTGATGCAGGATCCGGACGTGCTGGACACGTGGTTCAGCAGCGGGCTGTGGCCACACTCGACACTGGGTTGGCCGGAGCAGACGGAGGCGCTGGGGCGGTACTACCCGTCGCAGGTGATGGAGACGGGCTACGACATTCTCTTCTTTTGGGTGGCGCGGATGGTGATGCTGTCGCTCTACAACATGGAGGGTGGGGAGCCGCCGTTCGCCACGGTTTATCTGCACGGGATGGTGCGCGACCCGCAGGGTCGCAAGATGAGCAAGAGCCTGGGCAATTCGGTCGATCCGCTGGAAGCGGCGGAAAAGTACGGCACGGACGCGCTGCGCTTCACGCTGGCGACGGGCTCTTCGCCGGGCAACGACATGAAGCTGACCGCTGAGCGGCTGGAGGGCGGGCGCAACTTCGCCAACAAGCTGTGGAACGGCGCGCGCTTCGTGATCGGTGAGTTGGGCGAGCGGGAGGTGTCCGCGCCGGCGCGGGATCTGGAGCTGGCGCTGGAGGACCGCTGGATCCTGTCGCGGGTGCACCGCCTGTGTGCCTCCGTCGATGCGCTGATGGCGCAGTTCCAACTGGGGGAGGCGGGACGGCAGATCAACGACTTCCTGTGGTCAGAGTTTTTCGACTGGTATGTGGAGGCGAGCAAGGTGCGGCTCCGGCAGGGCGACGAGACGCCGCTGGCGGTGTTGGCGCACGTGCTGGATCTGGGGCTGCGCCTGCTGCACCCCTACATGCCCTTCGTGACGGAGGAGATCTGGCAGCAGTTGCGGCCGCGGCTTGCGGGGGAGGAAGCGGAGGCGCTGATCGTGGCGGCGTATCCGCTGGGCGATCCGGGCTGGCTGGACGATGAGGCGGAGGCGAACTTCGAGGCCTTGCAGGACGCGGTACGCGCGATCCGCCAGGTGCGGTCGGATCGCAGCGTGGAGCCGGGACGTTACATCGAGGCGTACGTGGTGGACAAGGCCGGATCAGGGGCTTTGGCGCAACGCCAGGCGGTGATAGAGACACTGGCACGGGCGCGTCCACTGCATGTGGTCGCGACGCGCGCGGAGGCGCCGACGGAACAGGTCGTTACGCAGTTGCTGGATCGGGTGGAGATCGTGCTTCCGCTCGGGGGGTTGGTCGATCTGGATGCGGAGCGGGACCGGATCGCGAAGGCGATCGCGGACGCGGAGGAGTACCTGGGGCGTCTGCAGGGGAAGCTGGGGAACGCCGGATTCCGAGACAAGGCGCCGCGCGAGGTCGTGGAGCGGGAGGAGCAGAAAGCGGCGGAGACGGAGGTCCGAATCCGCGCCTTGCAGGCGGAATTGGGTCAGTTCGGTTAGAGGCCAGGCGCGGCGCCGGCACCGGCAGCAGGCCTGCGAGCGAGACGCTGCGGTGGACCGCTCCCGGCGCACGCGCGGTCGCGTTGACACCCCCCGGATCGCTGCATACGATCCGGTTTGCGCCGAAAGGCACAATCGCTCCGCCGCGTAATCCGCGGCCCGCGTGTTCGCGGGGCGGGGCGGTGACTCGGGCCCTGATGCTCGGGTCGATCGGCGACGCACGATCGCCGAGATCCCGGAGGCCCCGACGTGGAGAGTCTGCTCGAGAACTATGGCGCCGTTCTTGTGGCGATCCCGGTGGGCACCATGTTGGTCCTCACGGCGCTGCTGGCGACCAAGCTGCTCGCGCCGCGCCGAGCGACGGAACTCAAGGGCCAGGTCTACGAGTGCGGCATGCTGCCGATCGGTCGCAACTGGGCGCAGATCCATGTTCGGTATTACCTCTACGCGATCCTGTTTCTGGTGTTCGACGTGGAGATCGTGTTCCTGTTCCCGTGGGCGGTATCGTTCATGGGGCTGATTGACGGCGAGGCCTTCGACAAAGTCATCCTCTGGCAGATGGTCTTGTTCGTCGCCACACTCTTGCTCGGCCTGGCGTATGCCTGGCGGAAAGGCGTCCTGGAATGGAAAAGCAAGACGGAGGCAGGGTAAGTCCGAACGTAATCTCGCCCGAGGAGATTCGGCTCAGGCCTTCCGAGATCGAGCCCCCGTTCGTGCCCTACAAAGTGGTGCTGCCGGGGGTGATCCAAGTCCCGGCGGAGGCGGTGATCGCGTCCGCGCGCAAGTCGTCCCTGTGGCCGATGACGTTCGGCTTGGCCTGCTGCGCGATCGAGATGATCGCGACATACATGGCGAACCATGACTTCGACCGCTTCGGGATCGTGCCCTGGCCCTCGCCGCGGCAGAGTGACGTGATGATCGTGGCGGGCACGGTGACGAAGAAGATGGCGCCCGCGGTCAAGCTGCTCTACGAACAGATGCCCTACCCCAAGTGGGTGATCTCGATGGGTGCCTGCGCGACGAACGGTGGGCCATACACGCAATACGACCGAGTTCTGCAGGGCGTGGACAAGATCATCCCCGTCGATGTCTACGTACCCGGCTGTCCGCCAAGGCCGGAGTCGCTAATCGATGGGTTCCTGGCGCTGCAGGAGAAGATCATGGAAGAGCGGGGGCGCGGCTACTAGATGACGAGCGCCAACGTCCCCGAGGTCACGATCGCGACTAACGGGCGCGAGCGCGTCGAGCCGCCGCCGAACAGCGTGGCGGAGTTATACCGTCGAGCGCTGCCCGCGCTGGACTTCCTGACCGAGCAAACCAAGAAGGATGTGGCGCTGATCGTGCGCGGCGGGGACGTGCACAACGTCTTGGCGACGGGGATGAGCCACCCCGATCTGGAGATGACGTTCCTGCGCAACCTGACGGCGGTCGACTGGGAGGAAGCCGGGATTGAGGTGGTGTATCACCTGTTCTCGCTGCGCTATCACCACGGCGTGGTCGTGAAAGCGATGCTGCCCGCCGCCGATCCCAGCATCGCGTCGGTGTCGGATCTGTTCGCGTCCGCGGAGTGGGCGGAGCGTGAGGCGCGGGAGATGTTCGGGATCGAGTTCCCCGGCCTGGCTGACTCACGCAATCTCCTGCTGGACGAGGACATCGACATTCACCCGCTGCTGAAGAGCCACCCGCTGGCGGAGATTGAGATCCCGCAGGGCGTGGACATTGACCAGTTCACGAAGCAGTACCCGCCGCCGACGCGCGAGGAAGACGAGGCCGCGAAGGAAGCAGCCGCGGCCGCCGCGGCCGCTCAACCCAAGCCCGAGAAGAAGTCGGTGGAGGACATGACGCCGGAGGAGCTGGCTGAGCGGAAGGCGACGCAAGGGGAGCGTGTCGCGCGGGCGCGGGAGCTGGCATCGGCGCGCCGAGCCGAAGGGCCCGCCACGCCGATGCGCGAACGCGACCCCGACGCCGAGTTGCCGGCCGCACCTGAACCGGCCGCGGCGCCCTCCAGCGAGGCGGAAGAGGCGGCGCCCGCCAGCTCGGCGGCGCCTCCCACGCGATCGTCCGTGCCCGTGGGCGACGGCGAGGGGGAGCTGACGGATGAGCAGAAGGCGGAACGTGTGAAACGCGGGCGCGAACTGGCCGCCGCGCGACGCGCGGAGTTACGAAAAGAGCGTGGCGAGTGACCAGCAGCGGCAGGGCTGAGGTCGTCAGCGAACCGATCCTCGTGACGGAGGAGTTCGAGACGGTCGACATGAACATCAACATCGGACCGCAGCACCCGGCGACGCACGGGGTGTTCCGGATGGTGCTGACGCTAGACGGCGAGGTGGTGAAAGACCTCGACGCCTACATCGGGTACTTGCACCGAGGCGCGGAGAAGCTGTCCGAGAATCTGGACTACCGCGGGGCGCTGGGGTTCCAGGACCGGACCGATTACCTGGCGGCGATGAACTGCGAGTGGGCCTACGTCAACACGGTGGAGCAGCTGGCGGGGATCGAGGTGCCGGAGCGGGTGGAGTACCTGCGCCTGATCCTGGCGGAGCTGAACCGGATCCTGTCGCACTTCATGTTCATGGGGGCGTTCGGGACGGACGTCGGCTTCTTCGCGACGTCGTTCATGTGGGCGTTCCGTGAGCGGGAGCGGATCCAGGATCTGTTCGAGTCGGTCTGCGGCGATCGCATGATGTACAACTACTACCGCGTCGGGGGGATGGCCTGGGACCCGCCCGAGACGTTCGTGGAAGACACGCGCTGGGTCTTGGGCCAGATCGACATCGGCATTGGGGACATCGAAGAGCTGATGAAAGAGAACGAGATCATCATCGCGCGTTGCCGCGACGTGGGGACGCTGTCGGCGGAGGACGCGATCAACTTCGGGGTGACGGGGCCGATGTTGCGGGCGAGCGGGGTGGCGTTCGACCTGCGGGTGGACGAGCCCTACTCCATCTACGACCGCTTCGAGTGGGAGATCCCCGTGGGCGAAAAGGGCGACGCCTACGACCGTTTTCTGGTGCGGCTGGAGGAGATGAAACAGTCGCGGTCGATCGTGGCGCAGGCCCTGGATCAGATGCCCAGCGACGGCCCGATCATGGCGGAGAACCTGCCCAAGGCGATCCGACCGGCGCCCGCGGAGATTTACTGGCGGCAGGAGAATCCGCGGGGCGAGTACGGGATCTACATGGTGTCCGACGGGACGGATCAGCCCTGGCGGATGAAGGTCCGCTCGCCATGCTTCCACAATCTGAGTTCGCTGCGACACCAGGCGGTCGGGCAGTACTTGGCGGACGCGATCGTCGCGCTGGGGTCGATCGACATCGTCTTGGGCGAGGTCGATCGTTAGCGGGACGGCGACGGGACAGCCGGTATCGCGTGTCCCGAAACGGAGATAGCTTGTAGCCGCGCGTGTCGCTGGGCGCGCGGGGAGAACCGTTCATGCCCGTTTTGAGCGAGTTCGCTGGGGTCGGATTGCCGGATTGGGTCGATGCCCTGATCCGGGTCATGGTGATCGTGATGCTGATGACGATCAACGCGTTTGCGTTGATCGTGCTGGAGCGGAAGATCGCGGCGCGCTTCCAAGCGCGGGTGGGGCCGACCAAGACGGGGCCGAAGGGATCGCTGCAATCGATCGCGGACGCACTCAAGCTGGTCAGCAAGGAAGACGTGCGCCCGACGACGGCGGACCGATGGACGTTCGAACTGGCGCCGTATTTCGTGTTCGTGCCGGTCTTCCTGATGTTCGTTCCGATCCCCTTCACAGAGAACTGGTTCATCCGCGATCTGGAGCTGGGCTTTCTCTACGTGTTCGGGGTCTTGGGCCTGAACATTGTGGGGGTGGTAATGGCGGGCTGGGGGTCGGACAACAAATACGCGCTGCTGGGCGGGGTGCGAGCGGCGGCGCAGGCGATCTCGTACGAGCTGCCAATGCTGATGGTCGCGGTGGGTGTTGTGATGGTGGCGGCGGCGCACCTGCAGGCCGACGGGCTGGACACGGGGCAGGCGCTGAATCTGAACTTCATCGCCAGCGACCAAAGGACGACGCCGTACCTGATTCTGCAACCGCTGGGCTTCGCGATCTTCCTGATCGGGATGCTGGCGGAGCTGCACCGCCCGCCGTTCGACATGCCGGTCGCGGAGACGGAGGTCGTGGGCGGATATTACGTGGAGTACAGCGGCATGCGCTGGGGGCTGTTCTTCCTGGCGGAGTACACGGCGCTCTTCCTGTTGGTGATGCTGGTGTCGGTCGTGTTCCTGGGCGGCTGGAACTGGCCCTTCGGGGAGGACCTGGGCTTGGCCTGGCAGCTGGCGCTGACGCTGGGGAAGGCGAGCGCGCTCATCTTCATGCTGTTCTGGATGCGGCTGATCGTGCCGCGGCTGCGGATCGATCAGTTGATGGGGTTCTCCTGGAAGGTGCTGCTGCCGTTCTCGATCGTGCAGGTGATCGCGAACGCGATCATCCTGGCCTACGGCGGTCCGGATTGGGTGCTGGGGATCGTCTCGCTGGCACTTCTTGTTCTACTGGTAGGCCTGGTCTACGTTCAGATGCGTTCGAAAGCCGGCAGCGGGACTCGCTCGATCCGTCGCGAGCCAGCTCGCCCTCGGATGATTACGTCACCTGAAGTGAGTTCCGCCGGGGGGTCCGGCGATTAGGGGAGGATTCGACGCGATGCGGGACAGTGGTCCTGTGGCGCGGCGCCGGATGGCGGAGGCCGCGCTATGAGCGCGACCGAGGTCGTCTACTACGTGATCGCGGTATTCGCGATCGTGAGCGCGCTGGGCGTGGTGCTTTCGGGCAACATCGTGCACGCGGCGATCTTCTTCATTCTGTCGCTGGGCGGTGTAGCGGGGTTCTATCTGATCCTGACGGTGGAGTTTCTCGCGCTGGTCCAGCTGGTGGTGTACGGCGGCGCGGTCACGATCCTGATTCTGTTCGCGCTGATGCTGACGCGGGCCCGGGAGCGCCCGCAGGCGCTGTTCGGCAAGACCCGGCCGATCGGCACGGTGGCGGCGATGGCACTCCTGGCGGCATTCATCGGGGCCGCGGTCTCGACGGATTGGTTTGAGCCGGCCGCGGGTGAGCAGATCGAGCCGGTGCCGTTCCAACTGCTGGGCGATGTGATCTTCACGGTCTGGATCGTGCCGTTCATCTTGATCGGGATCCTGCTCTCGATCGCGCTGGACGGTGCGGTGCTCCTGGCCCTGCCGGACGAGGAGGAAGAGTAGACGATGCCGGAGCTTGAAGGCGTCCTCGTCGTCAACGCGATCCTGTTCGCGATCGGGGTGCTGGGTGTCCTGACGCGCCGCAACGCGGTGCTGATCTTGATGTCGCTGGAGCTGATGCTAAACGCGGTGAGCCTGAACATGGTGGCATTCGCGGTCTACGGGCATGTGGAGTTCGAGAACTTCACGGGCATCGTCTTTGCGCTATTCATCATTGTGATCGCCGCCGCGGAGGTGGCGTTGGCCTTGGGCATTGTGGTGCGGACGTTCCGCACCCGGGCGACGGCAAACGTCGACGAAATCAATCTTCTCAAGTGGTAGCGGCGACGCGACCCCAAGGAGCGGCGCGCCAGCGAGCGGGGGCGAAGCAGTAGATGTTCTGGCTTGAACACGCCTGGATCTTGCCAGCAATCCCGGCTTGCGCCTTCTTGGGCATGTTCCTGTTCGGGCGGCTGCTGCCGCGACAGGGGGACTGGCTCTCGATCATCGCGATCGGTTCGGTCTTCGTGCTGTTTTTCTTCGTGCTGGAATCGCACCTGGACTCGTTGAACGCGGGGTTGGGCGGGATCGCCAATACGGGATTCGACTGGCTCTCGTTCGGCGACTTCACGCTGCGGATCGGGTTCACGGTGGATTCGATTGCGGTGGTGATGCTGGGCGTGGTGGCCTTGGTGGCGTTGTTGGTACAGGTCTATTCGGTGTCGTATATGCGGCATCATGGGCGGCCGGAGCCGCGCTACTGGTGGTACTACACGGTGATGTCGCTGTTCGCGGCGGCGATGCTGACGCTGGTTCTGGCCGACAACCTGCTTCTGCTCTACATCGCTTGGGAGGGGGTGGGCCTCTGCTCGTTCTTCTTGATCGGGTTCTACTACGAACGAACGTCGGCGGTGGAGGCCGCGAAGAAGGCCTTCGTCACGACGCGGTTGGGCGACGTGGGGCTGCTGATCGGAATCCTGCTGTTCTGGCGCGCGACAGGGACGTTCCAAATCAGCGAGCTCATCGAGGCGGTGCAGGCCGGTCGGACGAACGATTTACCCCAGGTCATGGGGGACGGCTACCTGACCATGGCGACGCTGCTTGTCTTCCTGGGCGCGATGGGGAAAAGCGCGCAAGTGCCGTTCCACGTCTGGCTGCCCGACGCGATGGAGGGCCCGACGCCCGTCAGCGCGCTGATCCACGCCGCGACGATGGTGGTCGCTGGGGTCTACTTGGTGGCGCGGCTGCTGCCGATCTTCGATCTGGCGCCGGGGGCGCTGGAGCTGGTAACAGCGGTGGGGCTGATCACGGCCATTCTGGCCGGGCTGATCGCGATTACCCAGACCGACATCAAGAAGGTGCTGGCCTACTCCACGATCAGCCAGCTGGGCTTCATGTTCGTGGCGCTGGGGAGCGGCGCCGTGGGCGTGGCGATGTTCCATCTGATGACGCACGCCTTTTTCAAGGCCGCCCTGTTCTTGGGCTCGGGCTCCGTCATTCACATGAGCGGAGAGCAGGAGATGGGGAAGCTGGGCGGGCTGTGGTGGAAGATGCCGGTGACGGCGGTAACGTTCACGATCTCCGCGCTGGCGCTGGCGGGCGTGGCTCCGCTGTCAGGCTTCTTCTCGAAGGACGAGATCTTCACGGTGGTCTCGCGGCACCAGGACGAATCGGTGCTGATCCTGCTGGGGGTGGCGGCGTTCCTCTCGGCGCTGTATATGACGCGACTGGTGATTCTGACGTTCTTCGGGGCACCCAAGGATCTGGACGTGATCAAGCGCACCGAGGAGGCGCCGCCGCTGATCACGGCGCCGCTGGTGCTGCTGACGCTGCTGACGCTGTTCGTGGGCTGGTTCGCGCTGGACCAGGTGGGCGACGCGTTCGGCTTCCCGGGCGGGATCAACAACTACATCTATTTCCCGGAGCCGGAGATCTTCTCCTTCAATAGCGGACTGGCGGCGGCGACGGGCGTGCTCTCGCTGCTGGGCATCCTGACGGCGTTGTGGTTCTGGTGGGGCAGCAATGTGCGCCGGGCAACGGCGTTGCGCGAGTTCCAGCCGCGCATGACGGCGGTGCTGGAGAACAAGTTCTACTTCGATGAGGCGTACCAGTGGGCGATCGACCGCTTGGTGCTGCCATTGGGCGAGATGGTGGCCTGGTTCGACCGCCACATCGTGAACGACACGGGCGTCAACGGTCCGGCGGACACGGTGAAGTACGCGGCTTTCTGGACCAAATTCCATGTCACCGGGCGGCTTCCGGACTACGCGCTGCTGATGATCGTTGGCATCGCGGGGGCGGGAGCGCTCGGATTCCTGCTGCGGATCTAGCGGGCGATAGCTCGCGCATCGCAGAGGCGATGCGCGGTGAAAGGCGAGGGACGCAAGCGCTGTGTTCGGGGAACTTCTCCTAGTTCTGTTGCTGGTGCCTGGCGGGGCGGCCGTGTTGGGCCTGCTGATCCCAGGTCGTTACCACAACGCGCATCGGACGATCGGTGTGGTGGCGGGCTTCCTGACGCTGGGCGTGTCGGTCTACGTTTTCGCGCTCTACGACTACCACCAAGGCGGCTTCCAGTTCGATCTGCAGTACACGTGGATCGAGAACGTGGGGATCTTCAAGGAGAACGGGATCAGCCTGCACCTGGGGGTCGACGGGATCGGGGCGCCGCTGGTGCTGCTGAACGGGATCGTGGCGTTCGCCGGAACGCTGATTTCGTGGAAGATCGCTCACCGCCCGAAGGACTTTTTCATTCTCTTCCACGTTCTGGTGGCCGGGGTCTACGGGGTGTACGTGTCGCAGGACCTGTTCTTCTGGTTCTTCTTCTACGAGATGGCCGTGCTGCCCATGTATCTGCTGATCGTGGTGTGGGGCAGCACGAACAAAGAGTACGGCGCGATGAAGCTGATGATGATGCTGGTGGGGGGCTCCGTACTGGTCTTCGTGGGGATCTTCGCGGTCTTCGCGGAGGCGGGGGCAGGCACATTCGATATGCCGGTCCTGCGGGAGGTGGAGTTCAGCAAGGGCTTCGCGACGACGTTCTTCCCATTCTTCGCGATCGGCTGCGGCGTGCTGGCGGGTCTGTTCCCCTTCCATACGTGGTCACCCGATGGTCATGTGGCCGCGCCTACGGCGGTCTCGATGCTGCACGCGGGCGTGCTGATGAAGTTGGGGGCGTTCGGGATCCTGCGGCTGGGGATCCAGATCCTGCCGGAAGGCACAGATCTGTGGATGCCGGTGATCCTGGTGCTGGGGGCGGTGGCGGCGATCTACGGGG
Organism: Chloroflexota bacterium; assembly: GCA_027296805.1. Taxonomy (GTDB): domain Bacteria; phylum Chloroflexota; class Dehalococcoidia; order Bin125; family Bin125; genus JAPUIR01. The sequence goes on from JAPUIR010000396.1 coordinate 19,528, forward strand.
CGATGTCGGCGCTGCACCAGAAGGATCTGAAGTTCGTGATCGGGTATTCGTCGGTCAGTCATATGGGGTTTGTGATGATGGGGCTGGGGACGATGAACACGATCGGCGTCAACGGCGCCGTGCTGCAAATGTTCAGTCACGGGGTGATGACGGCCCTCTTCTTCGCCATGGTGGGCGCGATCTACGACCAAGCACATACGCGCGACATCACGGCCTTCGGCGGGATCATCCGCAAGATGCCGCTGTTCGTGATTCTGTTCGGGATCGCGGGGCTGGCGTCGTTGGGGCTGCCGGGGCTCAGTGGGTTCGTGGCGGAGTTCCACATTTTCGTGGGGACGGTGCCGGTGTTCCCCCTCTTCGCCGCGATCGGGATCCTCTCGGCGGCGATCACGGCGATCTACATCCTGCGCCTGCTGGGGCGGATGGCGCTGGGGCCGTTCAACGAGCGCTGGACGGACCTGAGGGAGATCACCCGCTGGGAGATGGTCGCGGGGTTCACGCTGCTGGCGCCGATCGTGGCGATGGGCGTGTGGCCGGCTCCCTTCGTGGACCGAATCGCGAGCGCGGTCGTGGAACTGCCGGGCGTTGAGGCGGTAGGCGGCGCACTGGCCCGCCTGCCGGTGGTGGGGGGCTGAGATGGACCTTGAGTACGAACTGATCGTGCCCGAGCTGGTCCTGGCCGGCTTCGCCGTGGTGATCGCGACGGGCGCGCTGACCTTGCGCAGGGTGCCCCAGGAGTTCTGGGGTTATCTGACCGCGACTGGGCTGCTAGTGCTGCTGGTCCTGACCGCGGTCTTCTACATCAACGTCAACGACGACTTCGCGAACATCCTCGCGATCGATAACTACACGGTGCTGTTCCGGGTCTTCTTCCTCGCGATCGCGTTCTTCGCCACCGTGGCGGGCGTCCAATACGCGGGCGAGCGGTTGCGCAATCACGGCGAGTTCTATGCGCTGATCCTGTTGGCCACGTTCGGGATGATGACGCTGGCGGCCTCGCGGGAGTTGATCACGGCGTACATCTCGCTGGAGATCATGTCGTTCTCGTTCTACATCCTGGTCGGCTTCAACAAGCTCAACCCGCTCTCGAACGAGGGTTCGCTGAAGTACATGCTGCTGGGCGGCTTCTCGTCGGCGTTGTTCCTCTATGGGCTGAGCATGCTCTACGGGATTACCGGGACGACCACGTACAGCGCGATCGAACCGGACGGGATCGAGGCGGGGCGCAACATCGCGACGCAGCTGAGCAACTTCAGCGCGGCCCAACTCGATCCCAATCTGCCGATACCGTCGGAGGTCCGACCGGGGATGGTGATCGCGATGGTGCTGATCGTGGCCGGATTGGGCTTCAAGGTGTCGGCGGTGCCGTTCCATCAATGGACGCCCGATGCTTACCAAGGCGCGCCGATGCCGGTGACGTTGTTCCTGAGCGCGGCGGGCAAGGCGGCGGCGTTCGCGTTCTTCCTGCGCTTCTTCTCGGAGGCGCTGCTGCCGGCGGCGAGTGAATGGGTGTGGCTGGTGGCGATCATCGCGGCGCTGACGATGATCGTGGGCAACGTTATGGCGTTGCAGCAGACGAACCTGAAACGGCTGATGGCGTATTCGTCGATCGCGCAGGTGGGCTACTTGCTGATCGGGATCGTGGCCTTGGATGCGAGCAGCCTGATGCAGTCCCAGGACGCCGCCACGGCGCTGGTCCTGCACCTGATCGGCTACGTAGCGACGAACATCCTGGTCTTCACGGCACTCACAGTGTTCTTCAACCGCACGGGGCGAGACGATATCCCCGACTTGCGCGGATTGGCTGAACGCCAACCCTTTTTGGCGCTGGTCTTCGCGGTGGGCTTCTTCTCGTTGGCCGGCATGCCGCTGTTCGCGGGGTTCGCGACCAAGTTCATTCTGTTCCAGGTGGCGTTCAGCAACGACTTCCTCTGGCTGGGGGCGCTGGGCGTGACGATGTCGTTCGTCTCGCTCTACTACTACCTGGGGGTGATCAAGCAGATGTACCTCTACGACCCGGAAGGGGAGGACCGCGGCCGCTTCCGCGTGCCGCTCCCGCTGGCGGCGTCGCTGGCGGTGCTGACAGGCGGCGTGTTCCTGCTGGGCTTGTTCCCGACGCCACTGTTCAACGCGATCGACGATTCGACGCGGATGTTGTTCCCCGGGCTGTAGCTGCCGGTCCGCGGGCTGCCAGCGTCTAGAGGACCGGGAAATACCGCTTCATCTCAAAGTCGGAGACGTGGGCCCGATAGTCGTTCCACTCGATGCGCTTGTTCTCGAGGAACGAGTCGAAGACGTGGTCGCCGAGCGTTTCGCGCATGAGCTTGCTGACGGCGAAACGGTCGATCGCTTCGCCCAATGAGCCAGGCAGAGTCTCGATCCCACGTTCGCGGCGCTCGCTCTCGCTGAGGCTGTAGACGTTCTCCTCGCTGGGCGGAGGGAGTTCACGTTGCTGCTCGATGCCTTCGAGGCCGGCGGAGAGGTTGACGGCGAAAGCGAAGTAAGGGTTGCAGGCGGCGTCGGCGGCGCGGTACTCAATGCGGGTCGACTCGGGACGGTTGGGCTTGCGGGCGGGGATGCGAATGAGATCGCTGCGGTTGCGGTAGGCCCAGGTGACGTAGACGGGGGCCTCGTAGCCCGGCTGCAGCCGCTTGTAGGAGTTGACCCACTGGTTGGTCACCAAGGTGAAGTCCGCCGCGTGGCGGAGCAAACCGGCGACGTAGTGGCCCGCGGTGGCCGAGAGGTGCTCCGGTGAGGCGGGGTCGTAGAAGGCGTTCTCGTCGCCCTTAAAGAGCGATTGGTTGACGTGCATGCCGCTGCCGTTCTCCGCGTCGAGGGGCTTGGGCATGAAGGAGGCGTAGACGCCGTTGCGCATGGCCACCTCTTTGACGACGAGGCGGTAGGTCATGGCGGCGTCGGCCATGGTCATGGCGTCGGTGTAGCGGAGGTCGATCTCGTGCTGGCTGGGGGCCACTTCGTGGTGGCTGTACGCGACGGGGATGCCCATCTCCTCGAGGGTGAGTACGGTTTCGCGGCGAAGGTCCGACGCAACATCGAGGGGGGTGAGGTCGAAGTAGCCACCGGCGTCGAGGGGGGTGGGGTCGTCGGGGCCCTTGAAATAGAAGAATTCCAGCTCGGGGCCGACGTAGTAGGAGTAGCCCAGCTTGGCGGCGCGCGCGAGCTGGCGACGGAGCACGTTGCGCGGGTCCCCTTCGAAGGGGGTGCCATCAGGCAGGAAGATATCGCAGATCATGCGCGCGACACGCTGCTGCTGGGGACGCCAAGGCAAGATGACGAAGGTGCTGGCGTCCGGCTTCGCGATCATGTCGGATTCGTCGACGCGGGCGAAGCCTTCGATGGAGGAGCCGTCGAAGGACATGCCCTCCTCCATCGCCTTTTCCAGCTCACCCACGGTGATGGCGAAAGACTTGAGCGATCCGAGGATGTCCGTGAACCAGAGGCGGATGAACTTGACGTCGTTCTCACGCGCGCTGGCGAGAATGTATTCGGTGGTTTCCGCGACCATCAGGGCCCTCTCCAGATCGCAATTATATGGAGGCGGCGGGGAGACTCCCTGGGCAGACGTTACGGTCGGATGAACTCTGGCACTCGTCCGGGGCCGCGGCATTGGGGTTCAGGGCTGCGCCGCGGGGGTTCAGGGCTGCGCCGCGAGCTCACCAATCGCCTCTTCGATGAGGAATCCCAGCTCGATGATGGGCGTGGCGCCCTGATCGACGCTGATGCCCTGGAGGATGGTCCAGATGGTCCCGAGGCGGAAGGCGAGGACATCGTCCCAGAGCACCTGCTGGTCCAGCAACACTTGCCAGCGCGCGCTGCTGCCGAGGACACCGGGCAGGGAGGGGGCCTCGAATTGCGCTGCATCGAGGATGTCGAAGGCGGTGCCGGCGCCGGTGAAGATGAGCAGGCCACCGCCTTCCAGGATGGCGAAGTCCGTCACGCGAATTTCGCCGGCATCGGCGTAGGCGATGATCACCGCCACGATGAAGTCGCCGCTGGCGTTGCCGTAGCGCACGAGCGCCTGGCTCGGATCGCCCTCGGCGGAGTTGAGCCGTTGGAAGTCGCCGATGGCGGCGGGCAGTCGATCCGCGATTTGGTTGGCGTTGA
>JAPUIR010000397.1 GCA_027296805.1 Chloroflexota bacterium
GCACCCCCACCTTCATCTTCGAGGATCGCTTCGTCGTCAGCGGCGCCCAGGACTTCGAGACCTTCGCCGACTTCCTCACCCGCATCGGCGTGCCGCGGCGTGAGGGCGTCGAACCCGGACCGCTCAACACGGATCCCGCTCCTCCGGGAGAGGACCACGCCGATCCCGCCGCTGCGGCCGACGACGGCGTCATCTCCCCCGACGACATTTCTTAAGAGCGGGGCCGCGCCCGTCCGACAAACCAGTACACTGAGCCCCGCCAGCGACCCCTAAGGCGGGCCGAGCCAGGAGCGACCGATGGAATTCCGCGACGCCAGCGAATACGGCGACTTCCGCCAGGAGGTCCGCACCTTTATCGACGAGAACCTGCCCACGAACTGGGCCGGCCGCTCCGATATGGACGACCAGGAGTACGCCGGCGAGACACGCAAATTCTGGAAGGCCCTCGCCGACAAGAACTGGCTCGCCATGGCCTGGCCGGAGGAGTACGGCGGCATGGCCGCCGATCACTGGCAGCAACTCGTGATGAACGAGGAGATGGCTTACCACCGCGCCCCCGGCGCTGGCGCCAACATGGGCATCATGTGGGTGGGCCCCTCGCTCATGCTCTACGGCACCGACGAACAGAAGGATACGCACGTCAGCGACATCGCCGGCGGCGACGTCTGGTGGTGCACGCTCTACTCTGAGCCCGGCGCCGGCTCCGACCTCGCCTCCCTCCAGACGCGCGCCGTGGAGGACGGGGACGACTACGTGATCAACGGCCAGAAAATCTGGACCTCCGGTGCCCACCACTCCGACTGGGGCTGGCTCGCCGCCCGCACCGACCCCGACGCTCCCAAACACAAGGGCATCACCATGTTCATGTTTGACATGAACAGCCCCGGGGTGACGGTGCGCCCGCTGATCAACATGGCCGACAGCCACTCCTTCAACGAGGTCTTCTTCGAGGACGTGCGCATCCCCAAGACCCAGGTCGTGGGCGAGGTCAACCGCGGCTGGTACCACATGGCCGTCGCGCTCGACTTCGAGCGCTCGGGCATCAGCGCTTTCGCGGGCGGCCGTCGCAGCGTGGAAGAGCTTTCGCAGGTGGCTCGCGACAACCCGCAGTACCTAGAGCGCAATCCCGGTGTGCGCTACGACCTCGCCGACCGCTCCATCGAGGTCAAGGTGGGCACCTATTTGGCCTACCGCATCACGCACTTGCAGAAGCAGGGCGTCGTGGCGAACTACGAGGCTTCGGTCTCCAAGCTCTACGGCTCCGAGTTGGGGCAGCGCATCGCGGCGACCGGGCTCAAGCTGATCGGGAACTACGGCACGCTCAACGGCAGCGACGACGGCCGCACCCCGTTGGACGGCCGCCTGGCCACCTCCTATCGCAACGCCGTGAGCGGCACCATCGCCGCCGGGACCAGTGAAATTCAGCGCGGGATTATCGCCACACGCGGCTTGGGCCTCCCCCGCCAGTAGCTTCGGGCAATTCTCCGGGAGTGCAGAGGGACGGAGTCCCTTTGCAAGGGGGGACTGGGGGGATCCCCCCCAACAAACCTACCGACCTTGGAAGTGTGGCTCCCGCCGCTCCAGGAACGACGCTACGCCTTCCTTGAAGTCCTCCGACTGCATCAGCGGCAGCAACTGCAAGTAGATGTGGTCGACGGCGGCCTCGAAGGTCTCGTCCCAGCCCAGCCGCATCATCCGCTTGGTCGCCTGCACGGAGAGCGGCGCGTTGTTCGCGATCTCTCGCGCCCAGGCCATCGCCTCATCCATCAGGTCTTCGTGCGGCACGACCTTGTTGAGCAGGCCCATCTCCAGCGACTCGGCCGCGTCCAGCACCCGGCCGCGGAACGCAATCTCCGCCGCCCGATGCCAGCCCACTAGCCGCGGCAGGATCCAGGTGCCACCGCTCTCGGGCAGGACGCCCCGCTTCGCGAAGACGGCGCCCATCTTGGCGTTGACGCTAGCGATGCGGATGTCGCAGAGCAGGGCGATGTCCATCCCGTAGCCCGCGGCCGCACCGTTGAGCGCGCAGATGATGGGCTTGTCCATGCGGTAGATCACCGTGGGCGGGGCGTCGCGCCAGTCGAACAGGCTGTAGCCGCTGCCGGCACCGCTCTCGCCCTCTTCGCGCAGCCGCTCGCCCTGTTCCTGCAGGTCCAGCCCCGAGCAGAAGCCACGACCACTGCCCGTCAAGATGACGACCCGGATCTCGCGGTCTTTCTGGCAGGCCACAAGCTGGGCCGAGAGGGCTTCGAGCATGGCGCGGCTGATCGCGTTCAGGCGATCGGGCCGGTTGAGGGTGATGATTCCCACGTGGCCGTCAACCTCGTAAAGCAGGTCGTTGGTCGTGGTCGGATCGGTGGTGGTAGTCACGCCAGGCTCCCCTCGACTGGCGTCGCCGTTCGGACGACGCTCCGTCGTAGTCTCTGCGGCTCTTGGACGCCCGGTCAAGAAACACAATCGTGCTCCCTTCGTGATGGATCGAAGAGCGAGACTTCCTAGACTCTTCCTATCGTTAGAACGGACCGTGCATGACGGCCCTCCCGTTCCCCGGGCGGTTCACGCTCGCCTTCGTCGTAGCCGCGTTCGCGATGCTGACGCTGGGATTGATCGTGCCTCGACCGTCATATAGCCAAGGACCGCCCCTGCCCGCGGTGTTCTTCGGCGACGTGGCGGACATCACCGTCAACGGCGAACCCTACGACGGGGTCACGCCGATCGAAGCGATCGATGAGAACGGCGACGTGGTAGGCACCGCGGACGTTTCAGACGAGGGGATCTGGCTGATCCAGGTTCCCCTCGCCGAGTCCGTGCGCTTCCGTATCGGCGGCGCCATCTCTGCCGCCGAGCCGTTCGTCCCGGGCTCGCTCAGCGAGCTGACGATTGTTCTCTCCGGGATTCCGACCGAGCTTCCCACCCGCTCACTGGAACTGAGTGCGGGGTTCCAGGCGCTCACGCATGTGGGTGAGGACCTCTCCATCGATGACTTCCTCGCCCTCTTCGACGAGCCGGCAGCGGTGGCCGGAATCTTTCTCTGGGATGCAGGAGCGCTGGGCTACGCGGTGTGGCGGCTCGGCCTGCCTGCCCCGCTGCAGGGGATCACGGAGATTCTGCAAAACGCCCCCATGCTGCTGCTCCTGGAGACCGACGCCGTCTACACCAGCGACGTTCTCGCGCACGAGGCGGGGGCGTGGCCGCTGGTCAATGGCTTCGCCGGCATCGCCTACTTGGGCGCCGACGGCGACCCGATCGCCGCCGCGCTGAACGATGTCGACACTCCGGACAGCGTCTCCGCCATCTTTCGCTTCAACAACACGATCCGGAATTGGGATTCGTACAACAGAGGCTTGCCGCCCAGCCTCAACTCCTTGCGGGAGATCCAGCGCTGGGACTTCTTGCTGGTGCGCGCTGAACTCGCCACCTCCTGGACCTACGACGAGTTCCTGCCCTAGCGCGCACCGTGGGTGAGCCTGACGCACGAGCCCCCCGCCTGAGGAGGCGGGGGGCTCGGCGAAGGCCGTTCAACGGCACCGACAGTGAGACACCAACTAGGAAACTGAGGCAGGCTCCTTCTCCGCTTCGGCAGGGCGCTCCGGCTGGTAGGCGCCGGGCTGGCGCTCGAAAACGAAGGCGCCGTCGACGTAGTCGACGTGGATGCAGTCCCCCTCTTCGTAGTGACCGCCCAAGAGTTCCTTGCTGAGCGGGTTCTCCAACCGACGCTGAATCACGCGTCGCAGCGGTCGCGCCCCGTAGGCGGGGTCGTAGCCCTCCTCGACGATGGCGGCCTTGGCGGCCTCCGTTAGCTCGAAGGACATGCCGCGCTCCTCGAGTCGTTCGCGTTCCTCCTGCGCCATCAGGTCGACGATCAAGAGCAGTTCCGGCTGCGTCAGCGGCTCGAAGACGATCACCTCGTCCAGGCGGTTGAGGAACTCGGGATTGAAGAAACTCTTCAGCGCCCGCTCCGTCTTCTCGACGCGATCGCGGTGCTCGCCGCCGTCGGCGGAGCGCGCTTGGCCAAAGCCGAGCTGCTTGCCGGTCTCGCCCGTGCCCAGGTTGCTGGTCAGGATCAGGACCGTGTTGCGGAAGTCCACTCGGCGGCCCTGGGCGTCGGTCAAGCGGCCCTCGTCCATCACCTGGAGCAGCACGTTGAACACATCCGGGTGCGCCTTCTCGATCTCGTCCATCAAGATCACGCGGTAGGGCCGGCGCCGGACCAGCTCCGTCAGGCCGCCGCCCTCGTCGTAGCCGACATAGCCGGGGGGCGCGCCCAGGATGCGGCTGACCGTGTGCCGCTCTTGGTATTCCGACATGTCCAGCCGCACCAAGGCGTCCTCGTCGTCGAAGAGGTATTCCGCCAGCGCCTTGGCCAGCTCCGTCTTACCCACGCCCGTGGGGCCGATGAAGAGGAAGGTGCCGATCGGCCGCTTGGGGTCCTTCAGCCCCGCCCGCGAACGGCGGATGGCATCGGCCAGCGCCTCGATGGCGAGCTCCTGACCGATCACCCGGCCGTGCAGCTCCTCTTCGATGTGGAGCAGCTTCTCGTTCTCGCCCTCCAGCATGCGCGCGGCGGGGATGCCGGTCATCTGGGCCAGCAGCTCAGCGATGTCGCGCTCGCCGACCTCCGTGGTGGGCGGGTTCTCCGCCTGCCAGGCCGATTTACGCTCCGCATACTCCTCCTGCAACTGGACCAGCTCCTGGCGGATACGCGCAGCAGCTTCGAAGTCGTCGCGCTGAGAGGCGGCCTGTTGCTGGTCGTCCAGTTCATGGACACGGGTTTCAAGATCGGAGACCTCCTTCGGCATCGACTGATTGGCGATCACCCGCTTGGAGGCGGCCTCGTCGATCAAGTCGATGGCCTTGTCGGGCAGGCGTCGCTCGGTCACGTAGCGGTGGCTCAGCCGCACGGCCGATTCCAGCGCCTCGTCCGTGATCGTCACCTTGTGGTGCCCCTCGTAGCGGGCGCGCAACCCGCGCAGAATTTCGATCGAGTCCTCGACGTTGGGCTCGTCGAGGTAGACGGGTGCGAAGCGCCGCTCGAGCGCGGCGTCTTTTTCGATGTGCTTGCGGTACTCATCGAACGTGGTGGCGCCGATTACGTGCAGCTCCCCGCGGGCGAGGGCGGGCTTCATCATGTTGGCGGCGTCGATCGCG
>JAPUIR010000398.1 GCA_027296805.1 Chloroflexota bacterium
TGCCGGACGAGATCGTGCCCGGCCTTGGCACACGATGACCAGGCACACGATGAGCACCCTGTTTTGACCGAAAAAACCGGCCTACGATAGAATCGCTGCCGCCTCCCGATTTGGGTTCGCGATTCGAACCACGGCGCAGCGCGCCGAGAAGGAGTGACCGATGCCCTCTGCTCAGACCGGCAAACGATACGTCTGCCCCAGTTGCGCCGCGGAGTTCATCGTGACCCGCGGGGGCGAGGCGGAACTCCGCTGCGGCGACACGCCGCTCGAAGAGAAAAAGTAGGGGGGCGGCAGCATGGCGGTTCAGCTCGGCAAGCGTTACAAGGATGAAGAGAGCGGCATTGAGGTGCTCTGCATCAAGCCCGGCGAGTGCGACCTCAAGGCGGGTGATCGCGAGATGGAACTGATGCAACCCAAAGTGCTGCCCTCCGCGGACTAGACCGGCCCGCGCGCCGAACCTCGCAGCCGTCGGCACGTGCCGGCGGCTCGCGTCGTTCTGGGCCCAATTGGATTCGGAGGCGTACCGTGCCCGACCTGCGCGACCAACTCCGTGCCGACCTCACCGCGGCCATGAAGGCCCGCGACGAACTGCGCCGTGACACGCTGCGGCTCGTCACCGCTGCTCTCAAGAACGCCGACATCGAGAAGGGCGATCCCCTGGACGAGGCCGGGCTTTTGCAGATCCTGCAGAAGCAGATCCGTCAGCGCGAGGAGAGCATCGAACAATACCGCGCGGGCGGCCGCGACGACCTGGCCGATCGCGAAGCCGCCGAGATCGGCGTGCTCGAGGCCTACGTCCCGCAACAGATGAGCCGCGACGAGGTCCTGGAGGCGGCGCGTGCCGCCATCGCAAGCGCCGGCGCGGAAGGCCCGGGCGACAAAGGCAAGGTCATGGGTCCACTGATGGGGGCGTTGCGTGGCAAGGCCGACGGTCGCCTGGTAAACGAAGTCGTGACCGAGCTGCTCGGCGAGTGATCGCTTCCCGCCCTCGAAGCCCGGGGGTATCTTGGAGCGGGCTGCACGGATCCCGGCGGGGTTGAGCCCGGCAGCCACGGGGAACGATGCCGCGCGTCCAGTTCTACACCCCTATCCGGGTCGCGACCTTCATTCTCCTGCTCGCGCTCGGGCTCGCGCTTGTGCAAGTCCCCGTCAACTCCGCGCAGAAGTTCCCGCGGGAGGGCCAGCTCGCCAGCGAGGCCGTGATCGCCACGGCGGACCTCGACTTCGAAAGCGCTCTCCTGACCCAGCAAGCGCGCGACGAAGCCGCCGCGGAAGTCCCGGTCCAGCTCACCTTCGACGCCGGCATCCGCACTGCACAGGTCGCCGTCCTCGCCAACAACTTGGACGAGGTTGATCGTGTCCGGGCCGATATCCTCGCCACGGACGAGGAGCGCGCCGACGCGTTGGCCGCCCTCCCTGATCAGAACGCGAGCCCCCGTTCCCAGGTCCTCATCCTCGGCTTCACCGACCGCGAGTGGGACCGAGTGCGCGAACGATCAATCGAGCTCCTGACCGAGCTTCTGACCGATAGCCTCACGGAGGAAGACCTGGCCGGCGTCCGCGCCGATCTTGCCAGTGACGTGGGCTTCGGTTTCACGACGCCGCAACGTGAGGTGATCGAAGAGCTCGTCGGCGCGCTCATCGTCTCCAACGTCTTGGAGAACGTCGACGCCACGGAGGGCGAGCGCGCGGAAGCCCGCGCGTCCGTGCAGCCGATCTCCCGCACCTTCAGCAAGGGCGAGCTCATCGTGAGCGCCGACCAAGAGGTTGATGCCCTCATTGGCGAAGCCTTGGCTCAGCTCGAGCCGGAAGGGGGTGGAGTGCCCGGCGACGATCTGATCGCCCTCCTTATCCTCTCCTTCGCGGCCGCAGTCACCCTCGGCGTCTATCTCGTGGTGGCGACACCGAACGCGGCTTCCAGCGACCGCCGCCTGCTCCTGCTCGGTGTTCTGACGATCGGCGCGGTGGCGGTCGCCCGCTTCGTCATCCCGCTCGTTCTGCCCGAGCAGGAAGAGAAGGCCCTCGAGCTCATGCTTCCCATCGCTACGTCGGCGGTGCTGGTCTCCGTCTTACTCGAGCGCACCCTCGCCGTCATCGTGGCCACGATCGTCGCGGTCCTGGCGGGCACGGCCGCCATCGTTCAGCCCGACTTCGGCCCAGGCGAAGCACCCGCGGGGGCGCAGGCGCTGCGGCCCCTCGCCGTGTATCTCTTTGCCTCCATCGCGGGCATCTACGCCTCCTACCGGGTGGAGCGGCTGACCCAGTACGGCATCACCGGCGCTGCGGTCGGCGGCGCGGTGATCGTGATCGGTGTCGCTTTCTGGCTCCTGAACCCGGAGCGCAGCACCAGCGGACTGCTCTGGACGCTCTTAGCCGGGCTGGTGTCCGGCGTGGCGACCGCCGTGCTGACGATCGGCGCCTTCTCTTTCCTGGGGCTGGCCTTCGGCATCACCACCCGGCTCCAGCTTCTGGAGCTGGCCCAGCTTACGCAGCCCCTCCTGCGCCGGCTCCAGGAAGAGGCGCCCGGCACTTTCCATCACGCGCAGCTCGTGGCCACGATGGCCGAGCGCGCCGCCAGCGAGATCGAAGCCGACGCCCTCCTCGTCCGGGTAGGCGCCTACTACCACGACATCGGCAAGCTGGCGAAACCCCACATGTACATCGAGAACCAATCCGATGGCAGCAACCCGCATGACTCCCTTGACCCCCTGGAGAGCGCCAACGTGATTCAGGACCACGTGCGCTGGGGCGCGGAGTTGGCCAGCCGTCATCGCTTACCCAAGCAGGTCCAAGCGTTTATCCCGGAGCATCACGGCACCCGCATGGTGACCTATTTCTACCGCAAGGCCGCCCGCACCGATCCCGGCGTGGACCCCGCCCTGTTCACCTATGCGGGTCCCAGGCCGCAGACCCGCGAGACCGCCATCGTGATGATGGCCGACTCCTGCGAGGCGGTGGTTCGCTCCAGCCGCCAGCGCGACATCGAGACGATCGAGAAGCTGGTCGACGGCGTGATCAACGAACGCCTCGCGGAGCGCCAGTTCGACGACACTGATCTCACCTTCCGCCAGCTCGCGCGCATCGCCCAGTCGTTCAAGATCACGTTGCGCGGCGTCTATCACCCCCGCATCGAGTACCCGCAGCCCACCGCAGCCGAACAGCGCGCCGCTGGTGGGCACGCCGCGCGCCTGCCCACCAGCGGCGGCGCGCCGCCAGCGCCCACCACCGACTCCCCGGTCGATGGCGGCGCCCTGCCGGAGGAAGGACGGGGCGCGGACTAGCCCGCGCTGTCCTCGATCCCGCGGAGTCAGATTGACGCCACCGCTCCCGGCCCTGCCGCACCCGACGTATGGCGCGCCCGATGTATGGCGCACCCGAGCACGCTGCTACGATCAGGTCGTCGACTGCACCACGCCTGGAGCCCTGAGTGCGATTCGCGGTCCTCGTCTTCCCCGGCACCTGGAGCGACGGTGACTGCCAGTACGCCCTACGCGATGTTCTTGGCCACGAAGCCGACCTGATCTGGCACCGCGAGCACAGCCTGGACGGCTACGACGCCGTCATCTTTCCCGGCGGCTTCTCCTACGGCGACTACCTGCGCTGCGGTGCTATCGCCCGCTTCGCTCCCATCATGGACGCGGTCCGTCGCCATGCCGCCGCCGGTCGCCCGATCTTCGGCTCCTGCAACGGCTTCCAGATCCTCTGCGAAGCCGGGTTGCTGCCCGGCGCACTGCTCCGCAACGACAGCCTCCAGTTCCGTTGCCAGCCCCAGCACATCCGCGTGGAGCGCAACGACACCGGGTTCTCCAGCGCGTGTGAGCCCGGCCAGACGTTGCTGCTGCCGATCTCTCACGGCGAAGGCAACTACTTCGCCGACGACCCCACCCTGGCCCAGCT